>JAJRCM010000157.1 GCA_028678965.1 Methanomicrobiales archaeon
ATCCGATCTGGAATGCCTATCTCACAAGCATATCACCTCTGTCCGTCTGCCAGATTTCTTCCGGTGAACTTTCCCCTCTATTACCGGACCTCAGAGAGAATAATGGCCATCATCGGGAGACAGGGTACCCATCTCGAGCAGGTCTCTATCGATGAAGCATTTCTTCAGCTTGATGTATCCGGGGATATATCCAAGGCAAGGGGAGTCGCAGAAAGAATTCAGCAGGAGTTAGAAAAATCAGAACACCTCACTTGTTCTATCGGTATTGGGTCCACCAGGGTGGTTGCTAAAATTGCTTCTGATTACCAGAAACCAAATGGATTGACCATCGTCCCGCACGGGGAGATAGAACGGTTTCTCTACCCACTTCCTGTAAGACGACTTCCGGGGATCGGCAAGAAGACCGAGGAGATCCTTTTTTTAAACGGGATTTTTACGGTTGGGGATCTCGCTTCAAGAGATGTCCGCGAGCTGACAGGATTATTCGGGAAATCGGGTCTTCACCTGTATTCTCTTGCTCACGGGAAGGATATTGTGTCATCTTCCTCACCGTCGGGTCCGCGATCAATGAGCAGGGAAATCACCTTTGAGGTGGATACTGTTGATGCTGGGACACTCCACGTAGCTATGGACGCATTGGCTGATGAGGTGCACCATACTCTATTGGAAGAAGGCCTCTTCTTTCGGACCATCTCGGTCAAAGTGAGGTATACGGGGTTTATTACGCATACAAAATCCCGGTCCTTGCATCGGCCTTCGAATGACAGAACCATCATAGGAGGGGTTGCCACCTCCCTTCTCCATGGGTTCCAGGATGGACGGATGATTCGGCTGATAGGTCTGCGGCTCTCTAATCTTTCAGGGTATCATGCGGTACAGCGCTCACTGGTTGATTTTCTCCCTCCGCATCCCTGCCCCTCCCGATAACAGATATACCTGATCCTGTTCTGATTCTCTCTCACCACCTTATCTTAACCATCGGCGGAGGAGTGGTGCCTTGATCTCAACAGCTCCGGCAGGGCAGAGCTCCTCGCAGCAGTAACATCGTATACAGTGTGTGAGAGAGATAGTGGGGAGATCCCCTGAAGTATAACGGATAGCGTTCGCGGGACAGTGATTCGCGCAGAGTCCACATCTACGGCATCGTGCTGAATCAAAGTATGGTCGTGCAGCAAATAACCATTTTGCTCCAGTCGTCATGAATGTGGGGAGAGAAAGGAACCGATGGGTGGCGGGAGGACAGAAATCTGACACCCGCAGATCATCAAGCCTGGGACCGAGAATTTCAATCTCATCGATGGTGCCGGGACCCATTTGTCGCTGAGCAGCAATCTCCAGGGTAGGAAGGGTTCTCACATCAAAGCCGACGAGTGAAGCCATGGTGAGGTCAAGAGCGGGACCACTGGGACTGGCAAGCAGGAGACCGAGGAGCCGGGGGATTCCGTGGTGCGGACCGTTCCCCTCCATGACCTCTACTGCATCCATGATGGAGAAGGTGGGGGGAAAGGTAGCATAGAGATCACAGAGGAATTCGGAAAACGTGGTAAGGTCCTTTCCTGCAATGAGGTGATACTCCGTTTTTGCTTTCCCGGGAAGGTACCCATAGAGAAGTTTCACAGCACCGGTGATACCAGTAAGCTGGTGGGTTTTGAATTTAGGGAGGCAGATGACCGCATCAACCTCCGTGATGAGAGAGGGAATGGTGAACTTCCGATAGGTGCGTCCCTTTCCGGTATACTCCTTCACAGGCAAGGTATCAAAACAAACCACCTCGCAGCCGCAGGTATCAGCAACTGCGGCGATACCGGTCACCTCAAGGAGGCGATGGAATGATGCTGTGGTAGTGAATCCACCCGGTGAATCACCGAGAATAGGGATCGCACCCGCGTCCTTCACCATGGTGGTGACTGCCTGAACTACGGAGGGATGAGTGGTGACCGCAGCAGAGGGTGGTTCAGCAGAAAGGAGATTTAACTTGATGAGGACGGTTTCTGCTCCCTCCAGAATGTGATTGAGCCCTCCCCATGGTGAGAGACACCGCGTGAGTGCCGCTGTCACTGTCTCTATCTCATAGCCAGCACACTGTTCGATTGAAACGCGGTACAGAGGAGTCTCTCCAGCTCTACGTCATCGTATCACCATACCGTTTATTGGCTCTGATACTCGTATCCACAAAGCCTCGTTGAAAACGATATAGTGACGATAAATTACCTTCCTATACGGTGGCATTCCAGAAAAACCTTAAGCTATGATGGAAATACATCTCCCATATACTGAGGTGGAGAATGGGGCATTCATTTCTGGTAGAACGTGATGGAGTAAGCGGTAAGATTACCCGCATCTATGAGTTTGAGACGAGTGGTGTGATTCAGAGAGACCATGACCACCATGGTATTATTCAAAAGAGATTTGTGTACGATAAAGAGAGGAACGCAATCCTTGAACATGCCGGTGAGAAGGATGAACGGGTCAAACGGGTGCTTACCTTCCAGGATGAAATCGCCACCCTCTCAGAGGGAGGAAAATTCGGGAAGATCACGCGAACATTTCAGGTAGATCCTGAGGGTATCCGAATAAAAGAACGTGAAGGCGGAAAATTCGGCCCCATCAAGCGCACCTTCGTCTTTGATCCGCGGGGGGTGATGGAAAAAGACGGTGAGGAGTACAGCGATAAGCGGTTGTTCATCTTTGATAAGGAGGGAACCTCCATCACCGAACGGGACGGTGGATGGTTTGGGAAAACAAAACGTATTCTGTTTGGGGAAGGTCTCTCCACCGATACCTTCAGGGACCCCCAGGGATTCCTTCAGCTCCTCTTCTTTATCGATTGAATATCTCCCTTTTTAAATGAATCGTTCAAATCGCTCTTTTGATACCTTACAGATGGGGCAGACATCGGGTGGTTCGGAACGGGCACAGAGATATCCACAGACCCGGCACCGCCATACCGGGTACGGGAGGAATCCCGCAAATTGTGCAGATCTCATGCTTTTACGAGCGGTACTTCGCAATTCAGGACGTGGGCGGCGTTCCGGGATTGAATGGGGTGTTGTATCGCCCTCTGCAATGGCTCTGGATACATAAAGGGCGCAATAACAGGCCCCGAATTCATTCAGATCAGGATCACGGTAATCGCAGGGACAGATGATATCGACATCCTCCTCTCGGGTACCTGTGGCAAGCCGGCACGGACAGGATGGATACCCATAGCGCCGTTCATTGGTGAGGAGCCCCCGCACCAGAGCTTTTGTGAACTCCACCTCCGGGTTCAGGAAATATCCTGCCCCCTCACTCTCTTTTTCCAGTTGATGATAGCGCTCATCAATTTCAGATGGTGAAATACCGCTGTCATTCATGTTCCCAGTGCCTCCCGAATCTCATTCTCTTTGAACCCAACAATACATTTCCGGTCGTCAATTACTACCACTGGAAATGATCCGGAGGGATTCCACCGCTTCACTTCAGTATAGATAGTGTCGAGATCCTTACGATCCAGAAGATCAACATAGATATAGGAGAAATCAACTCCCAGGTCCATGAGTAGCTGTTTGGTCTTCCCGCACCACACGCAGGTGCTCAAAGCATAGAGCACGATCTTTCCTTTATTTTTTCCTTTCTGGTGAACCAATTCCATACTATTACCGGTCCCCCATCTCATCTGGGAATAGGGGCTAATAAATTCCCGTATTCTCATGGTAGCTACATGTGCTATGGAAGTGCTACAATAACAGAATATATAGGGTTAATTTCGCTTTTTGTTACTATAAAGCAGTTAGATTATATAAATATTCATTGGAAGGAAAATGTTAAAAAGAAAAAATATATATTCTATTAAAAGAAATTGATTAAGACATGGTACTAGCCTGGATCTACACTATTGCCTCAATGGTACTGTCTCTCCTCCACCAGATATTTGCCTTCATTTTTACGTTTTTTTAATACATACGATTTTTCATTCTTTTTCTTTTACTGGTGTCTAAGATAGCTGGACTTCTTTAAAGACGATATAAAGAATGCGTGGGAAGGGATTTGAACCCTCGAACACCTTCGTGACAGGCCCCTCAAGCCTGCGCCTTTGACCTGGCTTGGCAACCCACGCACTATTCTTTATTCAATGCATTCGAATCTAAAATACCTTATCCTTTCTCGATAGCCAGCTCGGGGGAACCCGGGTACCTGCTCAGCCCGATACTGCAGTAACAAAAAACATGCATGGATGTATATTTATATACCATTATCCTAGGATCAGGTATGTGGGCCGAGATAATGCGATACTTTTCTGATTCACCGGCGCAGACCAAGGTCGTCAAATTTCTTCTCGAGAATGGGTTCGGGGTGAATGATCGTGCACGGATCACCTGCAATGATGTAGAGATTCCGGCGACACATATCGCCAAGGCCATCGGTACCGATCGACGGGTAGTGGACGCGACCGGTCAGCGTATCGCAGAACTCCCTGATCTCAGGGATCTGTTCAGGTATATGCGGGTTACCCCCGACCTAAGTCGGGTGGCAGATACACTCGGTCTAACTGTCATCACCATCCACCCCAGGAACGCCCAGGAAAAAGGGATTATTGGGGCTGCCGTTGGAGTCCTTCATTCGTACAACCTCGGTATACGGCAAATTTTTGTCAATGATCCTTACTTCAGTGAGAATCCACGGCTGGTGATTATCATTGATGGTACCGTCCCGCCGGGAGTCGTTGAGCAGTTACGGGGATTGCCCCAGATAAAAAGTATCACTATCTGAAAATAATAGAAAAAATTAAGGAAAGAGTTTCTTTGCAAGGGATGCGACATGCCGTCCCTGGAACCGGGCAGCGGCAAGTTCATTCTCCGTCGGCCATCGTTCATTCCGTGAGCCTGCAATAGTGGATGCACCATATGGTGATCCGCCGGTGATCTCATCGATGCGGGTCTGCCCCTGGAAGGTGTAGGGTAACCCCACAAGAATCATCCCATGATGGAGGAGCGTGGTGTGGAAGCTCAGAATGGTAGATTCCTGCCCCCCATGCTGAGTGGCCGAGCTGGTGAACACACTACCTATCTTCCCGACCAGGGCTCCGCTGTTCCACAATTTCCCAGTGGCGTCCAAGAACTGCCGCATCTGCCCACACATATTCCCAAAACGGGTGGGGGTTCCGAAGATAATTGCATCCGCGGTGGCCAGTTCCTGCACCGTGCAGATGGGGATATGAGAGAGGGAGTTCTGGATCTCGGTTGCCCCCATCTTGGCCAGCACCTCAGAAGGCAGGGTCTCGGGCACTCTCTTTATAACGACCTCTATTCCCTCCACCGAATGAGCTCCATCTGCCACGGCTTCTGCCATGCGATGGACATGACCGTACAGCGAATAATAGACGATGAATACCCTCGGCATATATGGGGGAACTCAGCAGCTACATGGATAAATATATGGAATACAGACTACGTGAAGCCGCATTACCTGGAAAGATAGAAATCTGGCCGTATATCCCTGCAATGTCGCATCTCCAGTGCCAGCCGGAGCATTCTCTTCCGTACCCGGCGTTTTAACGACGACGATGTAATGGCTGACGTAGGGAGATGACAGATGGTTGATCCCTGGACCATAGTATCAGAATGTGCCACGATCTTCTCTTCCAGCGTGGAGGGCATACAATCGCGGGGGATGAGGCGGAGGAGTGTGCATTCGTCCGAGGTAAGCCCTGCACCAAGGTGGCACTCGATAATCCGGACCACAGATGGAGATACCCCCATGTCACGAGCGAGGGCAGCACCTGCCTGGGCGTGAGCGGGGGAGTGGGTGATGGACCTCCCTACATCATGGAGCAGGGCTCCTGTTTCTACCAAGTGTTGATTGACAAGGGGGTTAAGATACTCTCCTGCCGCTTCCTTTACTTTACGGCAATGCTCACGGACTGCCCGGCTGCATCCTGCCCGGACGAGCAGATCCTCCCCCAAATCACTCATAACAGAGGGATTTCCTGATTGTGGCGATACGTTTGTTCAGGGCATTAAGGAGAGGTTCATTGTTAAAATGATCCACCGGGTTTCCGCAGTGTGGGCATTGGAAGGAATTAGCAGCGACCTCATTGAAGGTGAAGGTCCCGCACTTCTTGCAGATGAAGAAATCATTCTCTTCCTCAAATTTTTTCCGGATCTCCAGCTTCTCAAGAACCATCTTGATGTCCTCGCAGATAGCCTCAGGGATACCCTCAGATTTGAGCTTCCAGAGGTAGGTAAGCCATCCGGTCTCAGTATTTTTAATCCTCCGGTACTCGGCCAGCCTCTTCTCGTAGAGCGTATAGAGTGTATGCCGAACAGAGTTCAGATTGATGCCGGTCTTTGCCGCGAGATCCTCGTCACTATATTCTCCTCCATCCGGGAACCTGAGGAGAAGATCCATCCCTTCCTCACCAATCAATCGGAGAAGGTAGGTTTTTACCGCAGAATCCTCTAACAGATCAGCCATGGCGGTCATTGGTGTATATATCTGCGGATGCTCGTAATATTTGTATTGAGCAGATCGAGGGCATCCTCCCGCGTCCGACCGGTGCCGAACACGCTGACAATCGCTTCTCCCTCTTCGAAGAATGATCCCGGCCAGGGAATATCTGCAATGGTTGGATGAAACCTTCGTAAATCATAGGATAGAGTCATATCCTTGTCTGCAAAAAGGATCTTGCGAACAGCATATCCTTTGACGGAGAGAGGGACCGTCGGAAGAATTCCCCGGCAGGCATTGAGGTGGAACTGGAACATATTGCAGTCATAGGCCATCTCGATTGTATCTACGGTTGCCTGAAAACGAGGATTGATCTCAATTGCCCATGGAGTATCCCCCATTACAAAATCGATACCGATAGAGCCAATGCACCCGCAGGCAGCTGCTGTCCGCTCGGCAAATCTCACCATCAGGTGGTTGAGCGAGTGAGTGAAAGGGGTGACTGATCCCGAGAATCCATAGGGAGCTTCTTTTGAATCACGGAGGATCTGTTCATTGGTAGCGATGGCCACTGCCCGGTGTCCGTCACTCAGACAGGACACGCTTGCCGGGATTCCCTGCACTACGTTCTGCAGGAGATAGGGAGTATTTTCAAACTCCGCGACCCAGGCATCCCGTTCCGCTGCGTTACGAATGATACGGTTCCGCCAACCCCCGGCCCCCCGCCGTGGTTTTAACATCGCCGGATAGTCTCCTTCTTCTACTGGTGGGGGGGTAGAAATTCCGTACTCCTTGAAGAACTGGCCTGTCTCCAGTTTATCCAGCATCCGGTCAATGGTGTTGGAGGGGGTACCGAGCAGGGGTACGCAGGAGGTCACCTGTTCTGCACCGGACGTAACCACCATAAGGTCGATAGGATGCCGCTCGCACATCACCTGGATGCAGGACGGGAGCTCGGTTAGATCATCAAAACGGATACGATCTTCTGTATACCACGAGAGATCCTGGTCGCAAAAATGGTCGACTGCATAAGGAAGATATCCTGCACGGTAGGCTGACTGCACCACATGACGCGTGGCAAAACCTGCCACCAGAACACGGCGTCCGTCTCCGCTCATTACCTTCCCCGTCGTACGGTATCCTGTATCTGCATGGGTGCTTCATGGTATTCTCGACTCAGCTCCTTCCCATCAAACAGGTGATCGAGAAAGACAGCTACACTTGAGATCTCGGAATGAGGCTGGGTGGTCACCGAGACATTGTAGTCCGCAAGCCCGTATAACTCCCCCGGTACTTTTTCCGCCCCCACCACCACCAGGACGTTGGAGTGGTTCCGTATCTCACCGATAACCTCAGTGAGCCGCTGACCGTACATGGTCAGGTGTACCACGACACCCCCCTTCTCCTTCCACCGATAGATGCACCGCCTCCACTGGATACTTTCCCTGATGAAAAAAGTCCCCCCCCATCGTGCCACCACATCAGCGATGCTCTGGACTGCTCCTGGATCATCGGTAGCAAGGTAGAGGCCTTCGGCCCCGAATGCCCGTGCGGCAAGACCTACATGGGTTGTCACCCGGGCATCACGGAACGATCGGTGCCCAATACGGAGCACTGCAGCACGTACCACCTCAATTCCTCCTCCCTTGAGGCACTTTAATAATACCCTGTTCAATCACTAAGGGACTCTCCGGATCCTTCTCCATCTGCTGGAGGATGACCATCTCTGGTAACGAAAGAGCTCGAAGACTATCACCACATCGCTCGATTAGTTTTGCACGGACCAGCCGGTCGACAGATGCATCGAGGGTCTCACGGGATAGGCCAGTGCACCTCTCCAAAGCCTGAAGTGAGGTAGCTTCCTGCGCTGCCACCAGGTGATAGACGCACCAGTCATATTCCTCGTCACGCACGCATACTCTTTCGCACAGGGGTTCGATATATCTTTTTATCAATATCCCGGAGAAACCTATTGCGCAATGGAGTATACCGAGCTCGCGGTCCTTGCGGACAGAGTCCTGGAAATGAGTGGAGATGATGATGAACGGGTCGCTGAGGTTCTTGACACCATCGATCCTGTGGTGCGGAATGAACTCCTCCTGTCTGATTTTCTCAATGCATACCAGGTATTTTACTTCTTCTTCAGGATCAGGCTTCAGGAAGAACTGCGGGACCGGCTCATCCTGACACCAGCCTCAGACGTCGGGGCAGGGATCATGGTTGAAGAACTGGATCTCTACCAGATTATCTTCCTGGTACGGAAAGGTGTTCCTCTCGCATGTGTGAGCGATGGTAAACACCTCATCGCTACGTTTACCGGTCAGGAGTCCTATCACCAGGCACGGACGTATATTGAGGAGCACCTGTAAGAACTGCGCGTCCCCTCGTGATCAGCTCCTCATCTACGTGTGCTTTGACAAGAGGCGGAAGGTCTCCCCAGCAGATCTGCTGTTCACCGATGATAACCATCACACCGTCAATAGAGCTCCCTGCTAACGTCTGTAGTATCTCAGTTCTATCCGGCAGAATCACATTACAGATAGCGGTTGCCCAGGCATCAGCCGCGGCGATATCATGGCTGAACACGGTTACCGCATCGGCTACCCCGAAGCTGACTGAGTGCCCGACGGTCGCCGACGACGTGCAGATCCCAAGGATTTTTTCCTGCGGCGGAATGATGAACGCCAGCTGGTTACTCAGTGGGGCAGTGCCCGCATGGATACCTACCCGTATGGGACGATCGCTTGTCAGGGCAATGTCCCCCCCATTATCGATGACCGCACAGTCAGCACCTGCGTTTACCATCGCTTCCACTCCTGCCCACGCAATAGCTCCGGCCACCGCAGCCATGGGGCCCACCCTTGCTCCGTCTGCGGCAGCAACCATGCGGCTCACGGTTTCACCCCCCCAGGATGGGTGATACGGTTCATAGGTGATGACAAAAAAAGGGTCGTGGGCAATACACTGCTCTATCTCACGCCGAGCACCAAGCATCCCCTCAATGCCCGCGGTAATGTGGATCTCCTCATCAGCGAGGAGGGTAGCAATGGTCTCGCGGTACTGGAAATGACGCCGTATCATACCGTCTGGGAGAGTGCGTGATGAGGGCAGGCAGTAATGCATTTACCACAGAGAACACATCTCCCCTCGCGGAGCTTCACCTTCCAGTCATTGTCCAGGAAGAATACCTCCTTCGGGCAGATGCTGATACAGGCTCCACAATCCACACACTCCTGGTCGTCTTTACTGACCCCGTGTTCAAGAATCCGTACCGTCGCCCCCTTATCACGCATAAGATTGCAGACAACCAGCGCATCGGCATCTGGGACGTCTATAAGGGCCTCACCGGACATAGAATCGATAACAGCCCGCTCCACATTGATGAGCACCCCGGATTCCTTTACCACTTTCGCTATAAGGGGTTCCCGGCGCCCTTTCTTGGAGAAGGTAATCAGGAGTTTCATTTCTGCCACCTCTTGCCGAATAATTTACCAAGATCGATAGCAGTGAGCATTCCCAGGACATGATTATCCTGATCTACCACAGGGAGCGCACTGATATTATTCCGCTCCAACTTCTGGGCAGCGATATCCACATGCTCATCCGGTGTGGTCCGGATTACCTTGGTGGTCATGATATCCTTTACCCGGTGTCCTTTCCCTTCGTGGACGACCGCTTTTGAGACATCGTAGGTGGTCACGATTCCTACCAGCAAACCTTGGTGATCCAGAACCGGGAGATGGTTGGTGTCTCCTTTCAGCAATTTCTTTGCCGCCGTCTGGATGCTCTCATCCTGAGTGATGCTCACCACTTGGGGATTCATGATATCCTGCACCCGCGGCACCCTCACCGTCTCTCTCATCGGTTTGACGGTACTTGTGGTAGATATCCGCCGCGTAGGGAGAGCGAGTTCGAGGTGATGCTCCTCCACCCAGCGTTTCAGGGTTGACGCCACCTCCCTTGCTTTCCGGTAGCTGGAAAGGGAGGAGGTCCGTACCTCCTCCCCGTTCAGCTCGATCTTGCCGCTTTTCAAGTCAGCATAGGTGACCGTCTTGATGCTGGGGCGTGATCGTCGAGGTATCCCATAGTCAACAAGATCCACGACAATATCTTTATCCCTCACCGCTGTGCTCTTTACCATATCAATATCCAGTATCGGTATCGGCACTCCTACTCCTACATACAGGGTCACCCCATACTGGTACATCGTTGCCGCCCGGAGGAAGTCCGGGCTCATCTCCTTCATCGTCCCGGTCACCATCAGGGTTCCGAATCCCGCAGTCGGTGAGTGCTGGGTCCCCTCACCGATAATCATCCCCCGGGCGCCAC
>JAJRCM010000029.1 GCA_028678965.1 Methanomicrobiales archaeon
ACGATCTCCGCTTCACCGGGTTCGATGGAGATGGAAGGGTAGTACATGATACGTTCCAGGGTCCCTTTTGGCCCGGACACCCTTATCATGTTTCCCTCCCGCTGTACCTTGACACCGGCGGTAATCTTCACCTTGTTCACGCTTCCCATGCTCGTCACCTCAGTAGATGTAGGCGAGAAGTTCGCCGCCGATTCCCAGCTCTCTCGCCCGCTGGTGGGACATAACTCCCTTGGAGGTGGTCAAGAGCAGGATCCCGAAGTTCTTTGCCGGGAGGAACCGGATCTCCCAGTTCTCCATCTCATCGAGGGCGACGGAGAAGCGGGGGGTGATCACACCGCAGCGATTGATCTTACCGTTCAGCTGTACCACGAAGTGACCACCCCGCCCATCATCCACGAATTCGAAACCGCTGATGTAGCCGGTCTCCTTCATGATGCCCAGCATCGCACCCAGGAGTTTACTCGCCGGTTCGACGATGACCTGGCCTTTCCCGGTATCGGCTGCGTTCTTGATGGCGCTCATGGCATCTGCAATTGGATTGAGTCGTGCCATTGTGTCACCTCAGCTCATCTTCTTGAAGCCCATCTTCGGCGCCCATTCCCGGAAGCACTGCCGGCAGAACATGATATGGTACCGGCGGACAAGTCCCTGTTTGCGCCCGCACATCAGGCAATGGTTGGCTCCGCGCCCGAATTTCTTCTTCTGTTCTCCGCCCATTATCTCACCTCTACCTGGTACCGTTCCTTCAGGAACGTGATGGTCTCCTGGGGCGTTACCCGCTGGTGGGAAGGAAGCGAACGCCTGGCAATCGCTCTCCTCCCGACTCGTATGCCCTTCCGTTCCAGCCCCACATTCACATCCATACCAAAGATCCCGATCTTCGGGTCATAGCTCATACCCGGGAAGTCGGTGTGTTCTTCGATACCGAAGGAAAAATTACCCTGGTGATCGAGCTGGGAGGCAGAGAGTTTCTTCTGCACGATGGAGAAGGCGGTAGTGATGAACACTTCCGCACGTTTACCACGGAGGGTGACCTTGCACCCGATGGGAGCTCCTTTTCGTATACCGAAGGCAGGGAGGGTCTGTTTCGCGATGGTCTTGACGGGTTTCTGACCGGTGATGCGCTTGATCACATCCTCAGCTTTTGTGAGTTTCTCACCGCTCTCCCCAACGCCCATGTGGACGACCACTTTGCCGATATACAGGGCCTGCATGGGGTTCATCTCTCACTCCCCCAGCGGCTCGCAGCTTCTGCTGTCGTTCCAATCATGAAGACGTAGCGCTGAATGGTCTCGAACTGTGTCCCGTCTTTTCCATCCTCGAATAATACCCGTGTGGGATTATTGCCCGATTGCTGCTCAATGGCTACTATCTTACCCATACGGCCGCGGTGACGTCCCCCGATTACCATGGCATAATTACCGGTGCTCATCGGGTAGTGCTCGACAATCGTGAACCGGGGGACCGACGGGTCCGTCTCACTCCCCAGGGTGACGACGATGGAGTCGTGGGGATTGACCGGTGCATCGGAAAGAAGGTTCGCTCCATCCCGGAGGTTGAGCTGGACTTTTCCGTCACGTACCACCGTCTTACTCTTCACCTTGCAGAGGCGGGTGTGTGCCTGTTCAGGGGGGATTTCCTTTGCCACGATCTTCCCCTTGTTGTCCCGCAGGATCAGGAAGTGCTTGTTCAGTGCAGGCATGCTGACCACGTCAAACAGGCCGATTCCACTCCGTGGATCCTTGCACACTCTTCCATTGACAATGACCTGCCGGTCATTCAGGATCTTCTTCACCTCTTTCAGGGTGCGGGCAAATCCCATCTGGTCCCGAACCCAGACCGCAAGGGGAAGAGCCTGCGTGTTATGGGCTCCGGGAGCAGTCTTGGTGATAAATTTATACTCTTTTTTCGCGATACCCCAGGGTTCAGGGGCTGTCAGTCGCTTCTGGTGGTCACCCATATTATTCACCCTCCTCTTCGCCCAGCCGCTCTTTGCGCTTGGGATCCTTCAGGTTCAGCTTGGTGACCTGCACATTGGACGGATTGATAGGCCGCGGAACTTCGCTCCCGTCAGCTTTCTTCACCGAGACGCCATGAACGTAGAGGACGCATCGGGTACCGTCGATCTCATCCACCACCCCGCTTTCACCGGCGAAATCTCCCCGGAGGACCTTGACTGTGTCACCCTTCACCACCCGCACATGGCGGGTACCGTGTGTTTTGCGCAGATCCTTGTTCAGGGATGCAGAGAGAAAGTGGCCGCGGAAATGAACCGGGGCATTATACCGTGCTTTTCGCTGCTTTCTGGGTTGTGTGCTTATTGGTGTCGCCATGGTGTCAGCCTCATACGATGATGGTTGCCATGGAGGCAATCTTGGGAAACCGTTCAGCGACTTCACGTGCTACCGGACCCTTGATCTCTGTGCCCTTTGGCTCCCCGTTTTCATTCACAATCACCACGGCATTGTCCTCGAAAGAGACTCTGAGCCCGTCCGGGCGTCGCATCTCTTTCTTCTGCCGGATGACGACCGCTTTCTCCATTTTCTTCCGCATATCGGGAGTGCCCTTCTTCACGGAGATAGTGGCAAGGTCACCGAGACCCAGCCGCGGCTGACGCCGCCGGACCCCATGATACCCATCGACGGAAATAATCTGCACCACCCTCGCCCCGGTATTATCAGCGCAGACCACTTGACTGCCGGTCTGCAGCGCCCGGGGGATGCTGGAGAGCATCGCCTTCATGACTTCTTCACCTCAACCACGACAAAGCTCTTGGTCTTGGAGAGTGGTCGACATTCTGCAATGGTGACGGTGTCACCCTCCCGAGCGTTGATGCAGGGGGGGTTGTGAGCATGGAATCTGGAATGACGCTTCTCGTAGCGGTTGAACTTTCGAACAAAGTGGAGATAGTCTCGCTCCACCACAACCGTGGTACTCATTCTGTCGCTCACGACTTTACCGGTGATCACCTGGCCGCGCACCGGTAAAATGCCATGAAACGGACAATTCAGATCGGTGCATTCTGTGGCCGGTGCTGAAATGTCCAGTCCGATATTTCGTGCCATTATTTACCTCTAGGTGTATGTATCCGCATTGTGGTTCGTTTTTCAGGTGGTGAGATAAGTGCTGATCCCTCCACGTCAACGACTGTTTCCTGGGGAAGCGTCAGACGGAACACCGACCGATGCTTGGGCACTATCTTCGCACCAGAGGATGTCTGAATCCTCAAGGTGTGCTTGGTCTCATCGATAATGGTGCCTTTCATCCCCACATAACTGGGATTGCTCGCTTTGGTAACGGTCACCAAGAGACCGATCACCTCATGTCGTATGACGTTTTGGGGCGTGATCATCGCGTACTCCTGCTGGTTATCTCGGTGAGTATCCGGGCGATGGTTCGCTTCAGTTCCCGAATTCTACCTGGATTCTCAGTCGCTCCTCCACTGCTCACCTTTGCATACTTCTGGACAAGCTCAAGGTTCAATTTGGAGAGCTGTTCGGAGAGCTCCACGTCACTCATCTGCTTCACTTCATGTGCCCTGAATATGGCCATCACACCACCTCATCATTCACCAAAAGGGACTGATCAAGGTCGATCCCGACATCCTCACCTACTTCCAGGACCTCAATCTTCCGCAGGGGTTGGCGTTCAGGTTCAACGTCCTTCACCCTGAACTTGTCTGGGAGGTGGGCATCGGGCGGGATGATCATAACTTGGACGCCGATCACTCCCAGTTTCTTCACCGCGATTGCATACCCTCGCTGGACGATAGTCTTGCTGGGTTCACCGGCGTGCTTGATATAGCCCTCAACAAATTTCTGGACACGGGCCCGAGGTCCGGTCAGCTTGCCGGCAATGATGACTTCGCACCCCAGTGCACCAGCATCCATGACCCGCCGGATGATGCTTTGCCCGGCCTTCCGGAAGTACCATCCCCGTTCGATGGCGTTTGCCAGACGCTCGGCCATTATCTGGGCGTTGAAATTGGGATTCTGAACCTGCTGGACCTCCACCTGGGGACTCTCCACACCGTAGAAAGTAGCCAGGTTCTGGGTGACCTGCCGGACGAGCTTTCCTCCCTTACCGATCACAATCCCCGGTTTCTCCGCAAAGATGGTGACCTGGGTCCCAATCGGTGTCCGTGCAATATCCATGCCACCGAAGCCGGCTCGTTTGAGCTCTTTCGTCAGGTATTTCTCCACCCGTGCCCTTTGAACACCCTCGGAAACGAATTTTCGCTCTACTGCCATCAGGACACCTCCCTCACCACGACCTCCAGGTTCACCGTCTCCCTCCTCTTGGGGGTAGCCCTCCCCATCGCCCGGGGGAAGAAACCCGTAAACCGGCGACCGCGGTTGGCGGCGATATGGACAATAGTAAGTGCTGCGATATCCAGGCCGATGTATTCTGCATTCTTCTTCACCGAGGTGAGGAGTCTCAGGTACTCCTGGGCGGCCTTGGTCGGGTACCGCCCTGCCGGCCACTTCGCAAGTCCGTGCTTGTGGGCAACGTTTCTCGTAAACCGGTGGAAGGGAATCGGCTTCTTCAAGGCAACCACCTGCGAGAGGTAGTTGATGGCGTCATCCGCATTCATCTGCCGGAGGAATGTGGCAATCTCGATTGCGTGCTTGGGCGAGATATCCAGTTCCGTTGCCATGGCACGTGCGGTGTTCTCTGCCTTCATCTCTGTCATATACTTCGTTCTGACCATGGCCATCACTTCAGAGGTACGTACTTGCTCGATCGGGTTGCACCGATACCGGCAGTCCCATGCGCCACTTTCCTTCTCGTGAGTGCAAATTCACCGAAATAGTGGAAGACCGATTCCGGCTGGATCTCCACCTTCACGAATTCTTTGCCATTGTGCACATCGATAGCCCGCCCAACCATCTCTGGCAGTACAATCATACTGCGAAGATGGGTGCGGACCTTCTCATCGCCGTGCCTCATATGGGTGAGGAGGCTCTCTTCGCCGCGGGTGAACCCCCGCCTCACCTTGCGTCGCACCCTCGCCGGCATGATATTCAGCAGTTCAGAGAGGCCCATCTGCTTCATATCCTCGATGGTATGCCCGCGATAGGTGAATTCTTCACGCCGCCTCGGCAATCGTTTCTGTGTCTTTTTCACCATCAGCTCTCACCTCACTTCTTCTTCTTCCCGGTTCTGCGGGCAGCTACAGACCCCACGGTTCTCCCCGGGGAGGTTCCGCGGGCAATGGTCTTCGGTCTGCCGGCATGCTGGTGTGATCCACCACCGAATGGATGGTCGATCACATTCATCGCCACGCCCCGCACCACCGGCCACTTGGTGGCGGTGGACTGCATTTTGTGGTATTTCTTGCCGGCCTTCACAAAGGGCTTCTCACCACGGCCGCCACCGGCAACCGGACCGACAGTGGCCATACATCGCTCATTGAACCACTTCAATTTCCCGCTGGGCATTCGGACACCGACCTTGTTATCTTCCGAGCGGCCCATGACCGTGGCCTGAACGCCCCCCGATCTGACAAATTTGCCGCCATCATTGGGTCGGGATTCGATATTGGAGATCATTGCCCCCACCGGGATGTCCCTGAGCAGGAGAGTGTTGCCCATCCT
>JAJRCM010000030.1 GCA_028678965.1 Methanomicrobiales archaeon
ATAAGCTTGGTGATCACGGGGAGGGAGCGGGTAAGCACCTCACTCCGCTGATCGCACGTGGTGGTTGTATTTCCTAGTGTTTGGATTACCTCCTCAATCACCGCTCGTCCTGGGTCATCGTTCCGGTACGCAATCCGCTCCGCTCTCCGGTAGAGGGAGAGGATCACCCCCAGAACACCATCATTTTTCAGGTGTACTTCCCTTGCCTCTCTCTCCAGCAAATGCAGCTGCTCACGGTCCTTTTCCAGTGCCTTGAAGTCTGTACTATCTTTGATGGCCTCTATGGTTTTTCTGAAAGCAGCACCCCGCTGTTCAGTATCCGCACATCGTTTCCTGACCCTTTCATAGTTGATTTTCGCTTCCTTCAGATGGGATTGCTCTGCGGTAAATGTGGTATACTTCTGCCGCAGCTCGTGTATGATCTTTCGTTCCTGCTCTCGTGCGGCGAGTTCAGCGGTGATGGCATTGATGGCCTGTCCGAATTCCCTAATCTCATGTCGCAGAACCTTCATCTCGTCAGGAAATATCATGGGCAGGTATTTACCTGCCCCCTTCATCGCCCCAATGCAGCTTTTTAGAACACTCGCTGCCTCCTTGTAGAAATCGAGGGAAGGTGTGGGGGGGAGTGAGCGATCCTGCACCTGGTGCATTGAACGGATAAAATTGGGGAGGGCAGTCTTTCCGATCTTCTCCAGCTTGGGGTGCCAGGCAGGATCCCGCTCTTTACCACCCATCAGCTCGAGTATCTCCCTGATCCTCTCGATGGTGCCAACGATGACTTCGCGATGAGGAGCAATCATCTCACTCACTTCCTGATCTATGGCCCGTTCCCGTTCCTCTAGCCACAGGGGAAGGTCACGAGATACGATTGCCCGGGGAATATAATCTTCTGGTTTCTGGAAGATGGAACGCAACCGTTTGAACACGAGAATCACATCCGCGGTGAGTGCTTCATGGGCACTCTTGCTCACTGATGCCGAGAGCACGAAGGGTCTCTGGCACAGGCCTCCCCTCCCTATCCCAGCCTCTGACAGCATAATATTCTTCAAGAAGGGGATGTCGCTTCCAGCCACCATCGCCCCCCATCAGCCGGGCAGGTAGTGTATCGTCTCCTGCAGAGAACCCGCTGCGAAGGTTGAATAGTCGCTGCAGGTTCCATATCCGTTCACCCAGTCGGAGAAGACTTTTCTCATCGATGGGGATTCCGGTGACCCCGCTTGCGATGGCGGCGTAGTCTGAAGGCGAGAAGACCCGCATGGTAAAAACGCAGATTCCCAGGGAATCGATGGCCGCCGAAAGGTCCTGCAGACGTTTTACCCAGTACGCTTTGCCCTCGTTCGAGTGGGGGTCAAGTTTCACCGGAATCCCCAGGACCTCGGGGTAGAACATGTTGCCATAGACATGACAGGCACCACGGACCGAGGTCGCGTATTCCAGCCCCTGTCCTTGCAACCCCCGCGGATCATAGGCCGGGATTTCCTGTCCTTTCACCGTCATAGAGAACCCGGGGTGCCCGTGACGGCTGGCAAACCGGAATGAACCTTCAGCGAGACGATCCCCGATATGTTCTCGCAAGGCAATGGCTTTGATCAGGTCAAGGAGCACCTCCCCATCACCGAAGCGGAGGTGTTCTTCGATAAAGCCCCTCTCTGACATTTCCATGGCGCAGGCAATGGTGGATCCGGTGGAAATGGTATCAAGACCCAGATCATTGCACAGGTAGTTAGCCCGGGTAATCACCTTCAGGTCATCAATACCGCAATCCGGACCCAGCGCCCAGATACTCTCATATTCCGGCCCTTCTCCCTCTATTCCGTCGACAGCAGTCACTCTTCCGCAGGCCACCGGGCAGGAGTAACAACCCTTACTTCTCTTGAGGATGGTACGAGCCATCTCTTCACCGGAGACCTTCTCAGCGGTGGGAAAATACCGCTCCTGGAAATTTCTGGTGGGGAGAAGGTGTGCTTCATTGATGATATTCACCAGGGCAGAGGTACCATAGCGGTGGAGGCTCCCCCTGGTGAATCCACTCTTCTCAATGGCACGCTGTGCCATCTCTATCACTTCTTGAGGAGCTCTCCTCTCTATGCTACTCCCTCTCACGATGATGGCCTTGAGTCGCTTGGACCCCATGACCGCCCCTGCACCCCCCCTTCCGGCAGCACGCGAGCCCTCGTTCATAATAGAGGCAAACCGGCAGAGGTTCTCACCGGCTGGTCCGATGCACGCTACCCGGGCAGAAGTCTCCTGGAGATCACTCACCAGTGAGCGGGTGCAGGCCGAAGTGGTCATACCCCAGTACGGGCGGGCATCTCCCACTTCCACTTCTTTATCATGAATCCGGAGGTAGACCGGCCCTGGTGCTGTACCGCGGATGATGATAGCATCGATCCCTGCCCTCTTCAGCTCGGTCCCGAAGAAACCCCCGCTGTTTGCACTGGAAAGGGTCCCGGTGAGGGGAGATTTGGTCACGACATCGTACCGTGAACCGAGCGGGATACCACTACCGGTGAGCGGTCCGGTGGCGAGGACCATCACGTTTGCTGGTGCCAGAGGATCAGTCATGGGAGGAACCATCTGAACGATGGTGGATACCCCGAGCCCTCTCCCGCCGAGAAAGTTTCGATGTATCCCCTCATCGAAAGGCCTCAATTCCGTTCTACCAATGTCAAGGTTGACGTGAAGAATGGTTCCGGTATACTCCGGCATAGTAAAATCATGGTTACCATCGCCGAGGGTTCTGATAAACGTATCTGAATTCAATTATGAAGGGACTCTCTAAAACTGAAATAGTCACCTCATTATCTGTATTGTGTTGTGGTATGGGGAGGACAAAAATCCCTAAAAAGGATATGAGAGTCGCTTAGCGCTCAGCAGGGGGATGCTCATCTCAGAAGGACAGTCGTTTTCAACGAGAATGGAGTCTTTCACCATCAGATAGAAGAAACACAAGGTTTCCCGATAATAAAGGGAATAATCCCATCCCGTCAACCACTTCTCTGAAGAGAAGGGAGAAAATACTTTTTCCTCTAAGGATCTTAACAGAACCCTGTACTCTCAATTATTCTCTAACGTGCCCCGAAAGGGGATTGAGCGAGGGCAATATCCCAACGGATGAAACATTTTTTACAACGGTTCCCCCATTTCGATATATGGTTGAGGTGAAGGTCTACTCCACCAAGAACTGCCCGTACTGTCGAATGACGAAAGCGTTCCTGGAGAAGCACGGGGTTGCATACATTGACATCGATGTGAGCGAGGACAAAGAGGCCGCGAAAGAGATGGTGGATCTTTCCGGTCAGTTCGGGGTGCCGGTAATCGTCTATGGAGAGGAGGTGATTGTTGGTTTTGATGCCGAACGGTTGAACAAGCTCGTGGGCGGAGAAAGTCCAGCAACAGAATCGGATGTGGTGATTATCGGCGCGGGCCCTGCCGGACTGACTGCTGCCATGTACTGTGCACGGAAATCTCTGGCCACGATTATCCTGGGAGAGGATATCGGCGGTCAGGCCTTATGGAGCTGGTCAATCGATAACTACATGGGATACCGGATGGTCACGGGAGAGGACCTGATGAAAAAGTTCGAAAAGCAGGTGAGGGAGTTACCCATTCACCTGGAGATTGATAAGGTGACCAGCATACGTAAAAATAATACCCGTTTCACCATCACCACTGTCGCGGGGAAGACCTTCACCACAAAGAGCGTGATCATCGCCAGTGGAAAACGTCCGAGAACACTGGGAATCAAGGATGAAGATGCCTACATTGGACACGGGGTCAGCGTCTGCTCCACCTGTGATGGGCCCCTCTATAAAGGGAAACGGGTGGCAGTCGTGGGAGGCGGGAACTCTGCTCTCCAGACCGCCATCGAGATGAGCGGTATTGCCAAATGGGTACACCTCATTGTACGAAGCACCATAAGGGCTGATGATGTTTACATGACGATCTACCGCTCGAAAGAGAATATCACTACCTATCTCAATTCCGAGATCACCACGTATCACGGGAAACCGTTTCTTGATGCCATGACCGTGAAAAACCGGGAGACCGGTCATGAGGTAAAGGTGGAGGTCGATGGTGTTTTCCTCGAGATCGGACTCCTGCCCAACACCGAATTTCTTGGCGATTTTGTCAAGCGGAATGAGAATGGAGAGGTGATCGTGGATATAAACTGCCATACCAGCGTCCCAGGGGTCTTTGCTGCTGGTGACGTCACTACCATCCATGGGAAGCAGATCATCATTGCCGCCGGTGAAGGAGCAAAGGCAGCTCTCGAAGCCTATGATCACGTGATGAGGACCTGATCATCTCTTATTTCATGGAATATTTTCTATGAATCAGTGGAACCTATTCATCTCTTCAGTGATTTTTTAAGATTCAGAAGCATAGCTCCGGTAGGAACCAGATTCATGGAACCACTCACCATCATCACCTTTCTTGCCGGAGTCGGCCTTCTTCTCTGGGGCTATCTGGTGGGCATCGAGAAAACGCCCGACCTGATCCCTGGTTACTGTAGTGCAAAGGTTGCCGATTCTGCAGGATTCTCCCGCTGGACGGGATACAATCTGATGGCGACTGGCACCCTTGGATTAATTGATGGTCTGTTTCAGTACTTCGTTCCTGCAACCCATGTGGTGATGGGGGTAGCTTACTTCGCGGTCATCGTGCCCATCATGACAGTAAAGACCTTCAGGGGGATGCGAAGGTTCAGGGCCGTGGGGTACTCCGGAGGGCAAAGAACGAGATGATCCATCAAGGTGAAGGCACTCCAAAACGACACTCTTCTCTCCTGCGGAATGGTGAGTGGGCATGGAAGTAACTCTTCTCAACAGCATCGTGATCATATTTGGGCTTTCCATTGCCGTCGTCTACCTGTTTAATGCAATCCGTATCCCGGCCATCGTTGGCTTCATCCTCACCGGTCTTTTAATCGGGCCTCACGGATTGAGCCTGATCGGTGCGATAACCGAGGTAGAGACGCTCTCTGAGATCGGTATCATTCTCCTTCTCTTTACCATTGGGCTGGAGTTCTCATTTAAAAGCCTGTGGAACATCAAGCGGGCGGTGGTAATTGGTGGCTCACTTCAGGTTGCCAGCACCGCCGCAGTGTGCACATTCATCTGCACCCTTGCTGGCCTCTCCCTTAGAGAATCAATCCTCGTCGGTTTTCTCATCTCCCTTTCCAGCACTGCCATCGTTCTGAAGCTTCTCCAGGGAAGGGGAGAAGTGGACACACCTCACGGGAGTATGACCCTAGGCATCCTCATATTCCAGGATATCGTGTCCATCCCTATGATGATGGCGCTTCCGTTTCTTGCCGGTCTGGGAACGCAGGCTGAGGCGAATCTGGAACTCATCCTTCTCCAAGATATTGCCATCGTGATATTTCTGATCCTCTGTGCGAAGTGGCTCGTCCCCTACCTACTCTTCCAGATTGCAAAGACCAGGGATCGGGAACTCTTCCTTCTCTTCGTGGTGATGATCTGTATCGGTATCGCCTGGCTCACCTCACTCGCCGGGCTCTCCCTGGCACTCGGCGCACTGCTTGCCGGGCTGATCATTTCCGAATCAGAATACAGTCATCAGGCGATTGGTACCATCATCCCCTTCCGTGATGTCTTCACCAGCTTCTTCTTTGTATCGGTGGGAATGCTCCTCGATCTGGGGTTCCTGCTAAACCATTTGGGGCTCATCATGATCCTGGTGGCAGGGGTAATAGTTGGTAAAGCGCTGCTTGCCTCCCTCGTACCGGGGGTTTTAGGGTATCCCATTCGCACTCTTGTACTTGTCGGTTTGGGACTCAGCCAGGTGGGGGAGTTCTCCTTCATTCTCTCAAAGAGCGGGGTAGATTTTGGGCTGATCTCCCCGGGTACCTACCAGATCTTCATTGCAGTTACCCTCTTCACTATGGCAGCGACACCATTTATCATTGCGATGGGTCCGGCAGTGGCGACTACAGCCTGCCGACTCCCCCTCCTCCCCGAAGGATTGCGCACCGGCCGTGTTGCGGATCTGGATTACAAGCCTCCAAAGCTCCAGAACCATCTCGTCATCGTCGGTTACGGGATCAACGGGAGAAACCTAGCCAGGGCAGCCCGGGTGGGGAAGATACCATACATTATTCTGGAGATGAACCCGGAAACGGTCAGACAAGAACGGGCAAAGGGGGAACCTATTTCTTATGGCGATGCTACGAATGAAGAGGTGCTCCATCATGCTGCTATCGGGAAAGCCCGCATCTGTGTGGTGGTGATCAACGATCCAGTCTCTACGAGAAGGATTACAGAACTTACCCGCAGGTTGAACCCTTCGGTCTATATCATTGTCAGGACCCGGTACATCCAGGAGATGAAACCCCTCTATGAGCTGGGTGCGGATGAGGTAGTTCCCGAAGAGTTCGAGACCTCGGTCGAGATCTTCACCCGGGTGCTCAGGAAGTACCTCATCCCCGATGATACTATCGAACAGTTTATGGCCGAGGTCAGATCCGACAATTACCAGATGCTGCGGAGTCTCTCCCGGTCCTCGGCAAGCCTCTATGATCTCTCGCTTGACATGCCCGATATCGAAATCACCACGCTCCGTGTGGCTGGTGGCTCCCTCCTCTGCGGGAAGACACTCGCTGAGGTGAATCTGAGAAGGAAGTATGCGATTACGGTAGTGGCAATCGACAGAAAAGGGACAATTATCCCCAGCCCAGATGGGGATACCATCATCCAAGAAGAGGATCGTGCCTATATTCTTGGAACTCCGGCAAAGATTGCTGAAGTCTCACCGCTCTTCCGTGCTGGAGACGATCCAGGAGACAAGGCCCTCTAGCGGCGCCCACGGTCCTTCTGCCGATACCCTTCCAGCAGAACGGTAGTGATGTTTTTCACCGGTTGTTCAGCGAATCCACCGATATGGTATTCGCAGAATGGACAGCAGCTGACCACCACCTCAGCGCCGGATTGTTTCAGGTCATTCGCTCGTTTCTGGCCGAGCGCATTGGAGACCTCAGGGCATCCCGAACGGGTGCCCCCTCCCGCCCCACAGCACTTCTGAGGAACCTCGATAATCTCCACTACCTTCTTCAGGAGCGTACGCGGCTCATCCTTGACTCCCTGTCCACGGAGAGCGTGGCAGGGATCATGATAGGTGACACGATATGGTAATCGGGCTGGTTCCTCTATTCCAATTTCAGTGAGAATCTCGGTGATGTCCTTCACCTTGAAGGGGGTGGTGTAATCGTTCTTCAATGTGGAACCGCAACCGGCACACATGGTCACCACCGTCTCAATTCCCCGCGAGGTAAATGCCTGCACGTTCCTCCGTTTCAGGTGATCGAGGAAGGTGAGCTGGCCGGTACGGATGAGCGGGGATCCACAGCAGACCTGCTCATGGGGGATGATGACCCTTATGCCGTTACGCCGGAGGACCTCCATAGCATCAAGGGCAGTCTCAGACAGGCGAAAGTCGTACATGCACCCCACAAAGAAACCCACTGTAGCCTTCACCGGCCCGACCGG
>JAJRCM010000158.1 GCA_028678965.1 Methanomicrobiales archaeon
TACTCTTATGTGGTGATCGACCGTTCAATTGCTTGCTGACCTCTCGTGAGGACACTCGTGTGAACCATGCCCTTTCTATTCCGCGGAGCACCTGCAGGTTATTCGGTGCAATCAAAGCCTTGGGCACTATCCAGCGATCAGCAATCCTTGTTCATGGCCCCAGGGGCTGTGTGTATCATATCAATTATATCATGGGGATGCGGGGAGACCGGCCTTCCCGGGTCTATTCCACCTGTCTTGATGAGCACGATATCATCTTTGGCGCTGAACAAACACTGGTCAGTGCAATCGAGGAACTGGACAGAACACTCTCTCCCGAACTTATTGCTGTGCTCTCCTGCTGCGCATCAAGCATTATCGGAGAGGATGTTGGGCGTGCTGTCCGAGCGACACACACACGGGCCAAAGTCATCGCCATTGAATCTGGTGGGTTTGAAGGAGATTTCAGGGATGGCTACCGGGAAACCCTCAAACGACTGGTGGAGGAACTAGCTGAAGAACCAGACGTCATTCAGCCACACTCTGTAAATCTAATCGGTTTGCTCCGCGCCGGTCCTGATCTGCGAGAGCTGAAACGTATCCTTGGGATGATTGGGATACATGTCAATGCAGTATTAACCGCAGGAGCTACCATCCACGATATCGCCCGCATGGGTAATGCTGCCCTGAATGTGGTTCTCTGTGAACCATCAGGAAAGACGGCTGCCGAAGCACTCCAAAACCGATTTGGCACTCCCTTCCTCATCGAGGATCTCCCTATCGGGAATGAAGCAACTCACCATTTTCTGGAACATATCGTCCAGGCATTGGAGATGCCAGAATCGCTCACAGCGGATCAGGAGCTGACCTCCCAGAGCACCCCCTTCCTATCTAGGCGCTGTGTGGCGATCATCGGCGGGCCAACCCGAGCAGTGGCAATGACGAGATACCTGAAGGAACACGGCGTGGAACCCCGGGTCATTGTTCTGGATTTTGATGGGGAGACGAGGGAACGGTTACAGGGTTTTGTGAGCAATCAATGCGAGATACTCGTCGAGCCCGAGCAGGACGAGATCATCAGGGTCCTGAAGGAAAAAGGAATTGATCTGATTCTAGGGGGGATGCTCGAGCGGCCTCTTGCAGCTCTTTTGGGGATTGAACATCTGGACATCATGCATGGAAGCCAGAAGACGATGGGCTTTGAAGGTGCATGGAATCTGGAGCAATTACTAAGGAAAAGAGATTGAATCTTCGCTTGTACTCCTGGAATAAGGCAATTCTCTTCTTAAATCAAAGGAGCATCACCATCACAATGAGCAACCATCAGGGCGTATCATCGCTTATATTTTCTAAGGGATCGCACCCTCTCGTGCGGCCGTATCCACGAAGTAATTCTATGACCGCAGAGGTAACACACGCAATCTCCAGGTACTGCACCTCTTCCATTCCCTTTTTTACAACACCATGATCGGTGGCGATGACATGGAGGTATGGTTCATATCCTGCATCCTGCAGCTTTTTTGCGGCACATCCATCAGAACACCCGTCTACAACAACTACGTTCTCTATCCCTCGAAGGATCTGTTCTTGATCGAGGATTAATTGTTTCGCGGTGATATGTTCTTCGAACAGATCTGGATAACGACGCTGGAGTTGTATCGCAACCTGGGTTGTTAACCGCCCCGTATTGGAGAGTCCGGAACAGGTGAGGAGCGTCAGTGGACTCTCTCGCTCTCGCATCTTTTGCTCCCCTTTCCTTGGTGTTTGCATGGAACGGTCTGACATGCCCCTCTTAATCCCTTCCAGGTTCAGGTTGCATTGTGACGTGTGTGCTGTTATCCTTTCAGTAGTTCATTTTTACTCGCGAACCAGCCTCTCGTTCTCAGACAGATCTTCACGAGCATGAGCATTACCGGCACCTCAATGAGCACTCCTACCACCGTAGCAAGTGCCGCTCCTGAAGAAAGTCCGAAGAGGATGGTGGCGGTGGCGATTGCCACTTCGAAGTGATTTGAGGCACCGATCATGGCTGACGGGGCCGCATCCTCATAACTGAGATGGATCCCTTTCGACAGGACGTACCCGACGAGAAATATCAGATTCGTCTGGATGAAGAGGGGTATCGCAATCCACAGGATGGTGAGGGGCCGGGTGAGGATCACTTCTCCCTTGAAACTGAAGAGGAGGACGAGCGTGATGAGGAGAGCTCCAATAGTCACCGGCGTCAGGTAGTGGACAAACCTGGTGTTAAACCATTCCTGTCCCTTAAGACGGACGATCAGCTTTCGCGAGATATACCCTGCGACCAAGGGGAGTGCCACGTAAATACCGATGGAAAGGGCAAGCGCCTCCCATGGGACGGGGAGCTTTCCCACACCGAGAAGGAACCCACCGAGCGGTCCGTAAAGAAAGAGCATCGAGAGCGAGTTGATAGCCACCATGACCAGGGTATGCCCATCATTTCCCTTTGCCAGGTATCCCCAGACAAGCACCATGGCGGTGCAGGGGGCGATCCCGAGGAGAATGCATCCTGCAAGGTAACTCCGCCAGAGGGGTACCTCGAGCATCTTAACACCCCCTTCCAGCACGACAGTCCCAACCCCATACGTGGCACCCACCGGCAGATTGAGCCCAAACGGCATTTTGACCAGATCCACGGCATCAGGTCCGATGAAGGTGAGGAAGAGGGTACCGAGGAAGAAAAGCGCAATGGCATACATGGTGAAGGGTTTGATTGCCCAGTTAACGAAGAGGGTGAGACTAACCGGTTTAATATTTTTTCCCGCTTTCAAAACGTCGGTAAAATCGATTTTCACCATGATGGGGTACATCATGAAGAAGAGACAGACCGCAATGGGGATGGAGACGACCGGTGCTTCTCCGA
>JAJRCM010000159.1 GCA_028678965.1 Methanomicrobiales archaeon
AAGAAACTCCATAACCTGGGTTATGCCTGCGATATCAAAGGACAGCCACTCTCCGATCCCTCTCAGGTGGTGGAATTGAAGGTCCAGGATATCCTTGTGTCTGAAAAGTGTGCCGATTACCTAGTGAAGGTCGCAGCATTTGTGGATGAGCTGCTGGAAAAATTCTACGGTCTCCCCCCTTTCTATCGGCTTAACAGCCGTGAGGATCTGATTGGCCATCTCCTGGTCGGACTCGCCCCCCATACCAGTGCCGGTGTTCTAGCCCGTCTGGTCGGTTTCAGTAAAGCAAATGTGGGGTATGGTCACCCGTTCTTCCATGCGGCCAAGCGCCGCAATTGTTTCCACGGTGACACCGAGATAGAGGTATTTGATGGAAAAGGCTGGAAAAAAGTACCGGTACGGCAGTTTGTGATTCAGAATTTTGATATCAGCCACCCTGGCCTCGACCGCCTGGGAACGTACTATTCCGATCCCCGCCAGACCTATCATATCCGGAGTGTGGACACCACCGGATCGGTACACTTGAGAAGGATCACCTCGGTCTCTGTTCACCGTTCCCCTGCTTCTTTGATTCAATTTGTGACCGACCGCGGCCGGTCCATTGCAGTTACTCCCGATCATGCCATGCTTATCTGGGACCTGAATTATCTCAAGAAAATAATGGCGATGGAGGTGCGGGAGGGGGATTGCATTCCGGTCTTTGCCGGCCTTTCAGTGCTGACAGAGCGGATTATCTCACGCGAGGTGATACCTGCAACGGAACCAACGGTCTTTTGTTGCACGGTTGATCGGGACCACACGATGGAGGCGAACGGGATATTTACCGGCCAGTGCGATGGGGATGAGGACTGTGTCATGCTCCTCCTTGATTGCCTGATCAATTTTTCCCGGTCATACCTCCCTGAGACCCGTGGTGGCACGATGGACGCACCGCTGGTGATAACGAGCAGGATCGATCCCAAAGAGATTGACAAGGAGAGTCACAACCTGGATGTAGGATCTGCCTATCCTCTGGAGCTGTATGTGGGTGCTCTCTCCTACCTTCACCCCAGAGAGATTGAGAAGCACATCGATCGAGTTGAGCGGCGCCTGGGAACTCCTGCCCAGATGGAGGGCTTTGGTTATACCCACGATACCAGCGATATCTCCAGAGGCCCACTGGAATCCACCTATACGGAATTGGAAACCATGCAGGAGAAGCTGGGAGAGATGCTCCGGATTGCCCGGATGATACGGGCTGTTGATGCCGACGATGTGGCGGAACGGGTTTTAAATACCCATTTCATTCCCGACCTGATGGGAAATCTCCGAGCGTTCTCGAACCAGTCGGTCCGCTGCTCACGCTGCAACCAGAAATTCCGCCGGGTACCTCTCGCAGGAAAATGCACAAAGTGTGGGGGGAACATCATTCCCACGGTTCATGAAGCATCAGTAAAGAAATACTTGGAGATTTCACGGCAGATCTGTGCCGAGTACCGTGTATCAGACTATACACACCAGCGGATTGAGGCGATTGATATGGCTATCCGGTCGACCTTTGGAAAAGAGGAGGAACATCAGCTGGGTCTCGCGGACTTTATGTAAGCGAATGTTCTCTCTTTTTCCCATTCACCTTCTGCACCATTCCTTCGAATGCATCCCTACCAAAACCTTCATCCCTTACTATGAACAGCTCAATATTCTTAAGCTGGTTATACTAAACTATGCCAGCACCCATCGTAGGACGGAAATTCGGCGTTGGTGATATCGCCCAGTTAGACCCGGAAAAAACACGCGGCATCAAGGTTTTGGGAATCTCGGGGTCGAGCCGGCAGCAACCGGGGATGTCCAAATCAGAACGACTGCTCCTGCGGGCGCTCGATCGTTATAAAACACAGGAGTGCGACACGACTTTTTTGCGGTTAAAAGATCTCAAAATCTATGATTGCGAAGGGAACTATTCAGAGAATCCTGCCTACTGTACCTATCCCTGCCAGTCCTCGCTCAAATATGTAGATGATGAGATGCAGAAGGTCTATGACGCGGTTCTCGGGACAGATATCCTGATTCTTGCCACCCCTATTCGCTGGAACAACCATTCAGCACTTGTTCAGAAGTTCGTGGAACGGATGAATAGCATTGAAAACCAGTTCTCGTGGTTTGGGAACCGGATGATTAAAAATAAGGTGGTAGGGCTCATCATCATCGGTCACGTGGATGGGATGCAGCACGTCGCTGGAAACCTCCTGAACTTTTTCGCATGGCTTGGCTTCCAAAGCCCGGAGGTCTCAATTGCGTCATGGGTAGGGGAGAATGATGAAGATACCACAAAAGACTGGGAGCAGATTCAATACAACAGATACACTCAGGAGGATCTCGAGAACCTTGTTTCCAGTTCCCTTCAGCTTGCATACACCTTAAAAAGCCGAAAACATTAACGAGAGGAACGTGTGTTTCTTCATCATTTTTTTTAGGGATTGTTACCCTGTCGTGAGAAAATAAGTACGATACAAGGGAATGGCTCAATGCCTTGACTATCTTTTCAGACCAGATGAAGAAAAGATCCACATAACTCAAAACCTTTTACCATTCAGTATTCTATGTACTCTGAGCGAGGGTATCCAAGCTTGGCCAACGGAGTGTGACTCAAGATCACATCCTGCAGAGGTTCGCGGGTTCAAATCCCTCCCCTCGCATCAATGATCAAGGTTTTCGCCGGACATCCGCTGCTCTTTTCCACTGGGTGATATCCCGGACCATCTCAATAGCACCGATAGGCTGATGTTCACTGTCAGTGAGAATAGTTGCTCGTCCCCATAAATATGCTCCCTCCCCCTCATTCATCGTCGGTATGAACGCTTCAACAAAGAGTGTATCGCCAAACCTTCGGACATTCGGGTACTTTTTCGCGAGTTCATACGCCGGAATATCAATCAGATCAACAAGAACGGGCCGAACCCCTTGATAGAGGGAGAAAGCGCGCTGGTACTCATCCCTTCCGAGTATCTCCCCCTTCTTTATGTCGGTGAGAGCTTCCATCGCGCTATTCCATGCCACGACACGGTGGTCTCGATCAACGATGAACGCTGCATCAGGGAAAAATTCGATGGTATCCTGAAGCTTCTCATAGGTCGTTTTGTACGCTTCTGCAATCATTTTCTGGCTGGAGATGTCAACGAAGGATATCAGATCACAGAGATAGTTCCCTTCCGGTTCATTGATCCGTGAGAGTGAGAGAAGGAAATGCATCAGAGGTCCACCCTTTGGTTTGAGTTCCAGCTCCCCAAACCACCGCCCGTTCGATGACACCTCTCTGGTGATGAGGTCTGGATCAGGGTGGATATACTCCATGCTCTTCCAGAGATTCTCATAGGTCTTTCCAATCACCTCGTTCTTATCCCTGATTTTGAGGATATTCACAAATGCCTGATTGACATAGGTAAATACCCTCGCCGGGTTGATGATGGCGATACCGTCAATTGACCCGTCAATAGCACTCTGCCGGATCTGAAGTTCCCTCTCCGCTATCTTTATGTCCGTGATGTCTCTTCCCACAGCCTGGAGTTCAATGACGGTGCCTTCACTATCGAATAACCCCCTCTCTGTCCAGAGTATACACCTCTCCTCCCTTCCTGATGTTACGACCTTCTGTTCATAGCTGAGCAGCGGGTGGGCATTGGTCACTCCTCCCTCCTGTGCAAGGAGAGTTGCCCGTTCCTGGCCGGGTAGAGAGGGATCAAACGTCTTTCCCAGCATTTCTTCGGGTTTCTTACCGAAATAACGACAGTACGCTCGATTGACAAACGTGATAAGACCCTCAGGAGATCTTCGACAGATAAGTTCCGTCTGGTCTTCTATGACCGCCCTGTACCGCGCTTCACTCAGCTGAAGGTTCCGCTCATACTGCCGCTGCAGGGTGATATCTTCAATGAAGAGTGTAATTCCTTTATCCCCATCCTCGAACACCGTCGGAATAAATTTTATACGGATCACGAACTCCTTTCCATCTTTGAGGAACGATAGCTCCTTCACCTTTTCTCCCTGGCGAGCTACTTCCCAGATGAGGGTCTCAAGAGGGAGGTGCGTGAGAGGTAGAATTTCATGATCAGAGAGTTTCGTACCAAGCAGATCCTTGCGATTTCTTGAGAAGAAAGTGAGAAACATATCGTTGATCTGAACGATATTCATTCGGCTATCCAATACCAGGATTGGATCAGATGAAATTTCCACGAGTCCTGAGACCGGGACTCGCTGGGAGAGCACATAGACCTTTGCCGTTCCGAACGACTCCATCTCCACCTGGCCAGAGATGAGCAGCATCTCGAGATATTTTGCCACGGAATTTCGATTGGTATTCAACTTTTTTGAGAGCTCGGTAATAGTACACCCTTTTGGATTGGACTTGAGAAGCCTCTTGATTTTATCGAATTTCTCCTGATCCAGCATCATACAACACAAGGGGGTGTGAGTTTCCGAACATAAGAGTTTCTATACAGTTGATTGGTTTGTACGGAGCGAACCATTATTGGGGTTCCACCATACACTAAAGATGCTAGAGAGGCCCATCTGCTATTAATAGGAATTCAGTCATGAAACCCATACCTGGCTCGTTTCTCAAGAGAATTCCTTTTTCCTATTTTCTCTTTCTGAATACCCTTCTTCTCACCCTCATCCTCGTGACTGGTATTACAGCGGTGGACTTCTTGAATGCAGAACACAATCTCCAAGAGGGAGAGAGGGCACATCGCCAGCAGACAGAAGAAGATCTCAATATTTCTGTCCGTCTCGTTGATACCGGTCTCAAAATGTTCGATGATACTCTGAATCGACAGATGCGCCAGGCATTCATCCCGTTCATGGAAGAGTACGAGCGATCCGGACGTGATCCCGCGAACATGAACCTGACCGGAGTGAAAGGCCTGATCGAGGAACAGGTGGTATCAAAACTTACTGCCTATATCGCAGCCGGTGAGAAAAATGGTGAAGTGAACGTCAGCGGTCAGAGCGGTACGATGGATCTCTATATCATCAACGAAACGGGTGTCATCACTCACTCAACCTATCCAGCGGAGATCGGTCTCGATTTCAAACAGATGGGGCCCGGAGTATATGATTATTTGACAAACGTCCGCCTTTCTGATGGTTTTTTCCCGGAACGGGTCGTCCAGGAGGCGACCACCGGCAAACTTCGGAAATATGCGTATATGCCAACGCCGGATCATCGCTACGTTCTTGAGCTCGGCCTCACCGAAGAGGTGTTCAAGAAAGAGAGGAGCCAACTTAAGTACCGTGATGCCATTGAGCAGATCCGCGTGAACAATCCGTACCTTGAGGGAATCAGAATATTCACGACTGCCAAACGGCAGGTTGGAGACCGGAACTTTACTCCTGATGCAAACCTCTCACAAATACTCGATACTGTCCTTCAAGAGCGGAAAACCCTCGAATTACCCGAGTACCAGGGAAGAACGATAAAATATCTATTTATTGACCTTGTTGATCCCGACTATTCCGCAGATATGAGCCTTATTCTTGAGTTAACCTACAATACCTCACTTATCACCACCGCACTTCACCACCTAGTCCTCTTTCATATGGTAGTTGCCCTCATCGCGCTCGGCCTGTCATCGGTAGCTGGTCTCATACTTACCCGTCAACTGTCTAGACCGATCCAGAGTATCGTGCATGATGTGGATACAATTGCGAAGGGTAACCTCGAACATACCATCTCGCCCCCCATCGGGAAAGAATTCCTGGTACTGGAGAAGAGCATCGCAACCATGGTTGAAACGCTCCGAAGGACCATTGAGCAGCTCCAGAGCAGTGAGACGAACCTGAGAAGAAGTGAAGAACGCTACCGGGCGGTCATCGAGAGCCAGAACGAATTAATTTCGCGGTTCACTGCTGATGGAATCCACATCTTTATGAATGACGCGTACTGTCGCTACTTTGGTATGAGGTGCGAGGAGCTGACCGGAACAAAGTTCATCCCGAACATTCCTCTCGAGGAACGAGAGCTGGTCAAGCATCATTTTTCCTCGCTCACGCAAGAACATCCAACGGCGACCATCGAACACCGGATCATCATGTCCGATGGTTCCATCCGCTGGCAACAGTGGAATGATACGGCGATTTTTGATACCAATGAGGCACTCATCGAATACCAGTCAGTGGGGAGGGATATCACCGAACGCAAGAGAGCAGAGGAGGAACTGAAAAAATTGTATGCCGAATTAGAGGAGCGGGTCGTTGAACGTACCCAGGAGCTGCAGAATGCGAACCGCGAACTGGAGTCGTTCAGTTATTCAGTCTCCCATGACTTACGGGCACCATTACGGGCCATCGACGGGTACTCGAGAATTCTTCTGGAGGAACATGGTGAGCGATGCACCCCAGAAGAGAGAAGGTACCTGGAGCTGGTTCGGAAGAGCGCCCAGCGCATGGCGGATCTTATCGACGCTCTCCTTGAGTTTTCCCATCTGGGACGAGAAGCTCTGAAACCCCAGCAGGTCATGCCGGGAGAAATCATCAGGGAGGTTCTTGATGATCTTGCTACGGAG
>JAJRCM010000160.1 GCA_028678965.1 Methanomicrobiales archaeon
GAGGATTCCTCCACCCCGTAAGCGGGTTCAACTTCCTCCATTTCTCCCCGAAGAAGATTAATGGCCACTTCCTCCTCGGTGACCGAGCGTTCTCTGGAGTAGCTAGCCCCTGGTTCAGCCAGGATGAAGACCCTTCCCAGGTCATGAAAATCAGGCCTGCCCGCACGCCCGGACATCTGGTGGAAATCCTGCACCGAGAGCCACTCGATCCCCATGGCGAGGGAATCGAAGATCACCTGGGAGGCCGGAAAATCAACCCCGGAAGCGAGGGCCGCAGTCGTCACCACCGCTGCGAGACTTCCCCGGGAGAACCGGTCCTCCACGTCCCGCCGCTCCTGGGTGGTAAGGCCTGCATGGTACGGAGCTGCCCGTTTCCCCAGTGCATCGGCAATCAGGTGGCATCGTGCTCGCGAGTTGGTAAAAACGATACTCTGTCCACGGAACCCTTTCGATGATTGGTGCCGATAACCCTCCTCGACTAGTTTTTTGATGTACTTGATCTTACCCTGGCGTTCCACAAACAACAGGTGCCGTTCCAATGGAACCGGACGGTCCGAGTAAATGACCAGTTTCGCTCCCAGTTTATCGGCGAGGAGATGCGGAAGCCCGATAGTGGCCGAGAGATAGAGTATCTGGGCCCTGGGAGCGATGTACTTGAGGCGGGCGATGAGACCATCCAGCCGATGGCCTCGTTCGGAATCCTCAAGCATCTGAACCTCATCGATGACCACCGTCCCAATATCCGAGAGAGAGTTCCCGCACCGAAGATAGTGATCGATCCCCTCATAGGTCCCCACTACCAGCGGGGCATGGATATCCCGTTCGGCCCCACTTTTCATTTCCTGGAGATTGAGCCGGCTGACACCGGTGTGGAGAGTTACCTTGAGAATATCCCCATATCGTTCACGAAACCGCTGATATTTCTGGTGTGCCAGGGCAACAAGGGGCACCAGGAACAGCATACGCCCCCGGCCTTCCAGAAAATTCTTCATACCCGCCATCTCCCCAATGAAGGTCTTCCCGCTGGCGGTGGCAGCTACCACGAGAAGATGGGTACCGTCAAGTAACCCTGCCTCAAGTGCCTTCTGCTGGACCGGGGTGAGGCGTTCTACCCCTGAACGGCTGACGAAGGGAGCGGGGAGAGGGAGATCCCGTATCGATGCTGTCTCCCGCACCACATCCGCAGCCAGGCGGTCGAAAAGGGTGTTGGAGATATCGAGGCCTTCAGGTTGCACCGCCGCAAGCACCCGATCCACATCCCGGTACATTGCAAGTAGCTCTTCGATGTAGGAGATGGACTTCTTACCGAAAAGGCCGAGATACCCAACTTCCCGTCGCACTTCCCGTTTAGCACACTCCATGCACACCGTCTCTTTATTGTACCGGACCCCTTCTCCCTTGGTGAAGGGAGTGATACGGTCCTCCATCAGGCAGATGCGGCAAAGATCAATCAGTGTGTGGGAGACCTGGAAGTCATCGAGAAATGATTCAAAGCCCGGATCCTGTGCGGTGAGCTGAACTGAACCCTCGCGGAGTGCAGCAATCAGTTCCTTCGTGGGGGCGGGGTGAGCGTGCCGCTTTCCGTATCGTTTGTACAGGAAGTTCTTCGGCCGCCATCCCTTTGGGGTACGGGTGACCGATACCTGTCCCACTCCCCTCACCGCCCCATGTCTCATGAATAGAAGTTTGTAGATGCCCTTCTGGGGATGAACAATGATGTTCATTGCGTAACCAGTTCGTGGATGGTGTAGGTGAGCCCCGCTGCCTCACAGCGCTTGAGGAAATCAGTGAACTCTTCATCAACGATGATCAGGGCACATTCCAGTCCGTGAAATGCCGCCTCAATAACACCCTCTCTTGCACCGAAGAACATATCCGGCTTTTTCCCGATGGACTGGAGAGCCACCAATGCCTCCAGACCTACCGCCCCCACGAACTGCACCGAGGCTACCAGCTGCAGGAGGAGATCCTTCCTCACGTTACGGGAACCTCCCCGCTCAACCCGGGGAACCTTTCCCACATGAATAACTCCCTCGTGATGATCGATGAGGCCATTCAGCTTGGCGACCCCCACATCCTCTCCCCTATGGGCGGGGAATGTTGTGGTACCCATTGCCTGCTGGGGGGATCGGCTGGTATAGAGAAGGCCGTCCTTCATAAAGACCCCCACTATCTCACCATCACCGAGATCTTCTGCAGCAAGCGCTGTCCAGATTGAGACCTGCTGGATGATATCCCGCCGGATATGCCGGGCATATGATTCAAGTGATTCGGCATGGGTGAGAATCCACTCGATCCCTCTTCGGGTGACCTCGTAGTGTCCACGACCCTTCGCGTTCACCATGCCGGATTCGACAAGTTCACGGATGTATTCGGAGACTGCCTGGGGTGTGACCCCAAGTTTCGCGGCTATTTCCTGCTGACGGACGGCGGGCTGGTTTTCGGCAATCTCCACCAGTATCTGGAACCGGCTTGATTCACTCTTGCTTCGGAGAATCGCAGTCAGGGGATCTTCATTCATTTCGTTCAATGAGCACCAGCGTCTGCCCCTTCACATCAAATTGGGGGATCCGTTTGGCGAGACCTTTGACGATGGTGGTATTGCAATTGAACTTTCGGGCCATGTCATTGATAGAGGAGTTCCCTCCCTCGATCTCCTTTTCTATCTTGTCCACCAGTTTACGGAGATTCTCATGGGTGGAGACTGCAATATGGAGGAGATCACCGAGTTCAGTCATTGAACACTGGAAATTTGCCCTGAACTTGCTATAGGTAGTTCTGAATTCCTTTACTGGCTTCTGCCCTTGCTGGGGCATCCGCCACTGCTCCTCAACCAGATTGCCTTTCTTCAAAATGGCAAGACAATCAGCGACCACCTCGTCATCGGTGTGCTTGCACATCTCTTCTTCGGTGAGCCAATTTTTATTGAGTAGTTCGTAGAGTTCCTTGAATTTCGGATTGTTGAAGGTGATGATAAGTGGAACAAGTTCTATGGGATCATTCACTATTCTGACGTGTCCGGTCACTGCAAAACCCTAGTACTATATCGCGCTGTATCTCAATAAATTTATAGTACGAATTCTCAATGCGCCGAAGCGGAATTGTCATCATTCGTGGAATCGTGCAGGGCGTCGGATTCCGCCCCTTTGTCTACGCTCAGGCCTTTGCCCATGGGATAAAAGGGTATGTGAAAAATCTGGGGAGCGAAGTGGAGATCCTTGCTTTTGGGGATCGCTTTGAGGAGTTCCTTGCTTCGGTTTCACGGGGAACACTGCTCTCCAGGATTGATTCCATTGAGGTCGGGGACGCTGAAGGTGAGATGCCGGAGGCATTTACCATCCGGGAAAGCGGTACCGGGTCACTCACCGGGTTCATCCCTCCCGATGTTGCCATCTGTGAAGAGTGCATCGGGGACATCGACACGGTTGGTGGACGGTATGAAAAATACTGGGCAACCTCATGCGTCAACTGCGGGCCCCGGTACAGCATTATCAGGGAACTTCCTTACGACCGTGTACGGACCTCGATGCATGACTTTCCCATGTGTGAAGGGTGCCTCCACGAGTATACCGATCCCGTATCCCGCCGTCATCATGCCCAAACAATTACCTGCGAGACCTGCGGTCCCTCCCTCCAGCTCCTTGGCCAGGACGGTGGAGAGATACGAACATCCCACCCAGTCAGAGAGGCAGCTGCTCTTCTGGATAACGGAAATATTCTCGGTGTACGGGGTATAGGCGGATTCCACATTGCCTGCATTGAAGAATCCGCCCGAGAACTGAAGGTACGGCTGGGAAGAACCGAACAACCGTTCGCCGTCATGGTGCGGCCTTCCTATCTGGGGGAGATAGCCGTTATATCTGATGATGAATGGAAGGTGCTCACGAGCCCCATCCGGCCTATCGTCGTCCTGAAGAAACGTGATCCTGGCGCTCACAGCGCCATCAGCAACCTCCATACCATCGGATGCATGCTCCCCTATACTGGCCTCCACCACCTTCTCTTTTCGTACCTCGTTCATCCCCTCCTTATCATGACCAGTGCCAATATGCCCGGCTACCCCATGATCACCGAGATCGAGACGGCAAAAGAAAAATTAAAAGAGAACGTGGACTACTTCCTCACCCACAACCGCAGCATCGTCAACCGGTGCGATGACTCTGTCATCCGCGATGGTTACCTTATCCGACTCTCCAGGGGCTTCGCCCCTACAAGAACCCATATCAACCTCGGGTGCAAGTGCATTTTAGGAGTTGGACCAGAACTGAACGCCAACGCCACCCTCTACAAAGGTGGCGTGTGCATCACTTCCCCCCACGTCGGCCATGTCAGAAATCCACCCACCCTTGCCTACCTGCAGGAGACCATCCGTAAGATCACTGATTTTCTCGGTGCACGCTACGACATCATTGCCCACGATCTCCACCCGGCATTCCTCTCCACGCGGTACGCAAAGGAACTCGCTGATGAATACCATGCAGAACTCGTACCGGTTCAGCACCACGAAGCCCACATCGCGGCCACCACGAAGGAAGCCTGTGTGGGAATTGCCATCGATGGGGTCGGGTATGGCAGGGATGGAACGGTGTGGGGTGGAGAAATCTTCACGGGTACCGCTCCCCACTTCCAGCGGGTAGCTCATCTCCAGTATGTTCCCATGCCAGGGGGGGACCTCGCTACCCGGTACCCGGAACGGATGCTCTACGGTATCCTACCCACAGAGGAGACTCTAAACCTCCTTAGCTCCCGTGGCTGGGACGAGACGGCCCTGCGGGTTCTGAAGCAGCAGGTTGCAAGGGGTTTCAACACCATCTCCACCAGCAGTACCGGCCGAATGCTCGATGCGGTGGCTGCCCTGCTCGGGATCTGCCGCGAACGGACCTATGACGGGGAGCCGGCAATGAGGCTTGAGTCCGAAGCATGCCTTGGTCTCGCAGATGACTGGCCTATTCCTATCAACCAGGCAGGGGGAGTCGAAACCCTCTCCTCACGGGCACTGGTACGGGAAGCCTTCGAACAGTACGGGAAGATACCGCATCTTTCCGAGAGTGAGCAACCTGCTGCCCGTGCACGGATCGCTGCATCCTTCCAGCATAACCTTGCCCGTGGTATCGCTAAACTCGCTATCAATGCCGCTCAGCGCGAGGGCTATCACCGCGTCGCTTTAAGCGGGGGAGTTGCCTATAACGAAGCAATCCGTACCACTATCGAGAGAGAGATCACGGGGACAGGTCTTGAGTTTATCATGAACCGTGACTATCCGCTTGGTGACGGGTGTATCTCCTACGGGCAGTGTGTGGTGGCGGGATTGCAGGTGAAGGATCGGGAATCTCCCTGAAAGGGGGCTTGAATCACACACCTTTCCGATCTGGGGGTGATCACGCCCTCCAACAACTAAACTCCTATTGCCAGTATATATTTATACCATCACCATAGGGTGTCACTGTGCTGGGAGGTTGAGACCAGTGGCTGTGTATGAATGTTGCCAGATGAACGTGGTGAGTGCCCCACCCAATGCGACGGTTATGGATGTCGTACAGCTGATGGATAAGAAAAATGTGGGGTGCGTGGTGATAACGGAGAAGAAGAAACCGGTGGGGATCATCACAGACCGTGACGTGGTTCTCAGAGTGGTGGCAAAGGAGTATGATCCACGAACCATCACAGTGAATGAGGTGATGACCGGTAACCCTATGGTTCTCAGTGGGGATATGGGACTGTTTGATGCGTTGCGGTCGATCAGGGGGAAGACCTTCCGGAGGATTCCGGTAATAGATGCCAAGGGTCGCCTGAAAGGGATCATCACGCTCGATGACCTGATGCGGCTTCTCGTCAAAGAGCTCTCCTGTGTCTCCACCGTGCTGGAAGGTCAGGCGCCCACCTTTTAAACTGGAACAGTAACTCGTGGAGCGGAGGATAGAAAACAGGTACAGTGATGAAAAGGGAATTTGAAAGAATATAAAGAAAAGAGTTACCCGAACAGGGCCCCGAGCCCTGCCATGCCGCTCTCTTCCTCTTCTTTCTTCTCATCTTCTTTCTTCTTCTCTTCTGCTGCAGGGGCTGCCGCGTGTGCTGCAGGGGCAGCAGCAGCGGGGGCAGCGACGGCGGC
>JAJRCM010000031.1 GCA_028678965.1 Methanomicrobiales archaeon
CCCTGGAGTGTTTCCCGATGTTTCACTTCCTCACCGGCCAATTCGGCAAATATCTTCTTCAGGTTCGCGTCCTTGACCTTGTCGGCGATACCACGGTAAAAGGTATACGCCTCGACCTCTCGGTTAATGGCGAGAGAGAGGATTTTGGTATAGGCTTCGATATCCATCTTGTTCACCTTTCTCCTGGAGTTCTCACCTGTCAGTTCTTATAGGCCGATGGCCCCAGCTTGGGAGCAAAGGCAGCATCTCCTTCAACTCTGACCGCATGCGAGAAGAGGGCCATGGGAATGTCCATTGGGCAGAGCTCCTCGCATTGACCGCAGTTCACGCAGCTATCGGAGATGTGGGCAAACCGGCGCAGGTGGAACATCTGGCCCGGTGGGACATCCCCGGCCTTGACCATGAGCGAATCTTTGGTGAGCGCTTCGGCAGCCGTGAAGCAGACAGGACAATTCTCGATGCATGAGTAGCACTTGATGCACCGGGAAGTCTCCTTCTGAATGGTTTCCCACAGGTTCTTCCCCAGGGAGGTGAAGTCCTTCTTTCTCCACTTGTCCCCTAGTTTGAACATCGCGTTTTCTGTCTTTCCCCGAATTTCGATGCCCTTCGGGTCGGGTGCCTGGGTGGCGATCGCTCCAGAGGCGACTGCCTTGGCGAGAAGTTCGGCTCCCTTCTCACTGCAGACTTCCACAAAGGTGGCCTTCCCTGCCTTGTCACCGATGACACCCCAGTTCCCGCAGGCAAGATCTGCCGCACGGGGGATCTTGTACTTGCAGCGGCGGCAGTTGGACCTTCGGCCGTAGCCCTGCTCCTCGAGTTCATCCATGGAGATACCCTTGTGGCCGTCTTTGTATTCGATGATGAACTGGCCTTTGTCAATCTCCTCCTTGTGGACTACATCGGGATCCACCCCGTACTTCTCACGGATCATGACGCGGGCGATATTCGGACTGACCGAACCACCGCAGTTGACTCCGATCATGAGGACGTTGTTGAGATTGATCTCGTTACGCTTGGCAATCTCATACAATCCCATGACGTCGCAGCCCTTCACGCTGATCCCGATTTTCTTGTTCTTTGCTCCATCGAGGTACTTCTTCACCAGCTTCGAGAGGAGGAGGGTACCACAGTGGAGGGAACCTGCTGCTTCGGACATTTTCGCCGGGTCAGTGATCAGGAAGGGGACAGCATCATAGATGTCCTGCCCTTTTTTCACCGCCAAAACCGCATCAACCATCTTCTGTTCGAGGGCGAACTTCAGCAGTCCGGTCACTGCACCCCCGCACTCTGCTTTCTCTGCCAGTCCAGCATTAGTGGTCCAGGCATAGACCATGTCGCCCTTCTTGAAGGAAGGCTTGCTCCCGAATAAGGATATTCCCACCATCTCACTTCACCTCCGGCAGCTTCTCGAGTCTTACAGCACAGGCCTTGTACTCCGGAATAGCAGCAACCGGGTCGAGCGCGTTGTTAGTGAGTATGTTAGCAGCACATTCCACATAGTGGAACGGTATGAAGACAACCCCTTTCTTGATGCCATTTGTTACCCGTGCACCGATCTCGATCTGGCCGCGACGGGTTATTGCTCGGACCTTTTCCTTGTCCTTGATGCCCAGCGCTTTTGCATCCTCCGGGTTGATCTCGACCCATCCCGTTGGCTCTTCGCGCTCAAGGCTCTTGGAGCGTCGGGTCATTGTACCGGTGTGCCACTGCCAGATACAGCGCCCGGTGGTCAAGATGAGCGGGTAGTCCTTGTCAGGCACTTCTGCCGGGTACTTGAACTCAATCGGTGTGAAGATGCCAAGCCCGTCCGGGTGGGTAAACTTCTCCTTGTGCAGGATTGGAGTTCCCGGGTGTTCAGCGGTCGGGCAGGGCCAGTGGAGCGCTTCTGGTTTTTCCAGCCGTGCATAGGTCATTCCGCCATAGGAAGGAGTTACCTTTGATATTTCGACAAAGATCTCCTCAGCGCTCTTATAGGGGAACTGCTTTTCGTATCCCATGTGCTTGGCAAGCTCGCAGAAAATCTGCCAGTCTGCCTTTGCCTCGCCAGGTGGGTCCTGCGCCTTCCTCCACCTCTGGACACGGCGTTCGGTGGAGGTCTGGGTACCGTCTTTCTCGGCAAAGCATGCAGCCGGTAACACAACGTTTGCAAACTGTGCCGTTTCGGTCAGGAAAATGTCCTGCACGACCATGAATTCGACGTTTCTCATTCCTTTTTCAACGTGGTGGAGGTCCGGGTCTGAGAGCATCGGGTTCTCGCCCATGATATAGACGCACTTGACGGTCCCGGGCTGGTCAGCGAGCGTGTTGATCAGCTTGGTAACGGTCAGCCCGACTTTGCCCTCGGCAATGTCGCAGCCCCATGCGGTTTCCATCTTCTTCTTCATGTCGGGAACAATAACCGACTGGTACCCGGAGTACACGTTTGCGAGGGCTCCCATGTCGCAGGCGCCCTGCACGTTGTTCTGGCCACGCAGCGCACAGATGCCGGTGCCGGGTCTCCCGAGGTTACCGGTTAACATCTGGATGTTTGCCACCGATTTAACGTTATCTACCCCGGTTGTATGCTGGGTGATGCCCATCGAATAGAGGATGGTGGAGCTGCCGGAAGTTCCAAACCACTCTGCTGCAGTGGCGAGGTCCTTTGCGGGGATGCCGCTGATCTTTGAGACGTTCTCAAGGCTGTAGGTGTCTTTCATCACGATTTCTTTGACCTTCTCGAAGTCTTTCGTCCGTTTTGCGATGAATTCCTTGTTCTCCCAGCCATTTTTGAGAATTTGCTGCATCATGCAGTTGAGTATTGCTACATCGGTGCCAGAGTAGAATGGCATGTACAGGTCTGCCTGCTTTCCTGTGGGAGTGAGCCGTGGATCGGCATAGATGAGCTTCGCACCCTTCTTCTTCGCCTGCATCACACGGCGTCCGATCAACGGGTGCTGTTCGAATGTGTTACTGCCGAGGATAAAGATACACTTTGCTTCGGCAATGTCCGCGATTGATTGGGTCATCGCACCGGACCCGAAAGCCCCGGCAAGTCCCACGACCGTCGATGCATGGCAGAGACGAGCGCAATGATCGATATTGGGGCTCTTTAAGACAGCGCGGGCGAACTTTTGCATCAGGTAGTTCTCCTCGTTGGAAACACGTGCGGAGGCAAGGCATGCTATCTGATCGCCTTTGTAGGACTTGAACTTGGAAGCGATCAGCTTATATGCCTCATCCCAGCTCGCCTCGACAAACTTGCCGTCTTTTTTAATCAACGGCTTCGTCAGCCGGTCTGGGCTGTTGATGAATTCGTGGGCGTAGTTTCCTTTCGGACACAACTTACCGTCATTTACGGGTGATCGCTGGTAGGGAGCAACTCCGCTTACCTTACCATCCTTCACCACGAGGTTAAATGAACAACCAGTTCCGCAGTACGGGCAGGTTGTCTGTACATATTTCACATCCATATTGAACCTCATATAACGGGCTTATATCTCAATGATAGCATTGAGTGCTCTTGCATCTCCAAGTCTCCTGATTTGCAAGAGACTTAAGGGCAGCGAATCGAACCTCTTGATCAGTGTCCCGTAAGGCTGCAATAAGGCAATCAACGCATCGTTTATCGCCAATCGTACCGAGGGCTTCTGTCGCGACATAGCGTATCTACTTGTTCTCGTCACTTAATACATGACTGAGCTATTCGACAGCGGGATGTTCCATTTGTGAATGAACCTCTTTGAGGAGCCACCCCTTATCAACGGGTGGTCATTTTCGGATCTCGTGGAACCTCCCCCTTCCATCAATACGACGACCTCCGCACCCTTATTGGGCCACGACAAGACTCTCTGTATAGGATTACATAAGATTTGCGATCCACCATGGCCTTGTATCAATCCAATCTACATTAATACTCTGCCGATGTTTATCAATACTGATTAACGAATGGTTATGCGGTGTCCATGAAATAGTCGTCGACGTGAGGGCACTCCTGATCTCACCTCATTAATACGTTTGAAATGTGAGAACGTACCACTGGGAAGAAGAATGAGGGTAAACAACGGGACACTATTGCCCGATTGACTCTCAAATACTTGGTTGACAACAATGTGGACTCAGACCGAGAAACCGATGAACGAGCTGGTCAATCCGCTGTCTTTTCATCTGGAGATCCTCTACGACCTTCCGGATTGGCTTCCCGTTGAGGAATTGGTTGATGATGCTGACGATATTCCTGCTGGATCACGTACTCACTGGATAGTCTTGTTCTGATGTTAGATTATTTTGGGATACGATAACTTGGATTTTCCCTTGCAAAAAAAGGTTATTTTTTAAACTGGGGCATCAGCGCACGGAGATCTCGTCCCACATGCTCGATCAGGTGGTCCTCATCCGCCCTAGTGAGCGCAGTAAAGACCGGGCGGTTCACCTGGTTCTCGAGGATCCACTCCCGGGCAAACTCTCCATTCTGGATCTCATCGAGTATCTCCCTCATGACCTCATACACCTCGGGTCCAATTACCCGGGGGCCCCTGGTGAGATCACCATACTGGGCAGTATTGCTGATAGCGGCCCGCATCTTGGTAAAGCCACCCTCATAGATGAGATCGACAATCAGTTTGAGTTCGTGCAATATCTCGAGATATGCCATCTCAGGCGCATATCCCGCATCCACCAGGGTCTCAAATCCGGCTTTGATGAGAGAGGTGACACCACCGCAGAGCACTGTCTGTTCCCCGAAGAGATCGGTCTCTGTCTCCTCAGCAAAGGTGGTCTCCAGCACCACTGCCCGGGTGGCTCCGATTGCTTTGGCATAGCCAAGGGCCAATGCTTTTGCCTTTCCGGAGATGTCTTGGTGGATGGCGATGAGGGCAGGCACTCCCTTCCCATCTTCATACATCCGCCGGACCATACTCCCCGGTCCCTTGGGCGCGATCATGATCACATCCACATGGGGTGGTGGTACAATCTGCCCGAAGTGGATATTGAAGCCGTGGGAGAATGAGAGGCACGTCCCGTCGCGAAGATAGGGGTGGATCTCAGCGCGATAGACCGCCGCCTGCTGTTCATCAGGCAGCAATATCTGTACGATATCCGCCCTCTTTACAGCCTCTGCCACGGTGAAGACCTGGAATCCCTCCTCACTTGCTCTCTGCCAGCTCTTCCCTGGTCGAACGCCGATAATGACCGAGAGGCCGCTGTCCTTCAGGTTCAGGGACTGGCCTCTTCCCTGTGAACCGTATCCGATAACTGCAATTGTTTTGCCCCGAAAAACGCCCAGATCGGCGTCTTCTTCAAAGTACCGTTCCATCTCGCAGTACATACGCATTTGTTATCAGCAACAGAGAACATAAATATTATATAACACACCACTGAGGATCATCAACCCATTTTTCCGTGATGACCAATGGTTAATGAAAAGACAGAGACTTCCCGGGCCATATCCAGTCAGGACCTGCCCGACGTCCAGGCGACCTGCCCCTCTATCCGCATCAATTTGACCAGAGTTGGTGTGAAGAATGTCAAGAAACTCATTGAGGTGGCACGACAAGGAAAGAGGCCAGTCATTTTCATATCAAACTTTTATGTCTTCGTAGATCTCCCCAAGAGCCTGAAAGGAGCGAACCTCTCCCGCAATTTCGAGGTGATTGACGAAGTCCTGCAGGAAGCTATCGAAGGACAGGTGCAGGAAGTGGAGAAATTGTGCAGCCAGGTTGCCCGGAAACTCCTCGACCATCATGAATATGCGGACCGGACCGAGGTTCTCATGAATAGCCAGTTCATGGTCAAAAGGGAGACCCCGGTCAGCCGTACCAGCTGCCATGAGGTAGTTAATGTCCACGCGCGAGCGGTAGCCGTCAGAAACAACACCAACCCGTATGTCCGGAAGAGCATTGGCGCGGAGGTGACGGGGATGACTGCCTGTCCCTGTGCTCAGAATATCATGAAAGATCATGCCATCGGCGTGCTCCGTGGGCTGGGGGTGGAGGACTCAAAGATCGAACGGTTCCTGAATGATGTTCCCATGGCCAGCCACAACCAGCGGGGACGCGGGTTCCTGTGCATCGAAACTGATGATATAGACCACGTCAGCCTGGAGAGGATTATCAAGATCCTGAAGAATTCCATGAGCGCCCGCATCTATGAGCTGCTCAAGCGGGGAGATGAGAGCTTCGTGGTGCTGGAAGCGCACAAGAACCCGCGGTTCGTAGAGGATTGTGTGCGGGAGATAGCAAAAATGGTGGTCCAGGAGTTCAGTTACCTTCCTGGTGATGCAATTATAACTATCAAACAGACAAATGAGGAAAGTATCCACCAGCATGATGCGTATGCCGAACGGAAAGCCACGCTCGCTGAATTGAGGAGTGAACTGAAAGGCGAACTTTAAAAACTGCTCTTTTTAACTTCCACAATACAATCGACATCCATGACCAAAAAAATCCAATTTTTAGCCATTTTTTATTTTTTGAGTTACAATGCGAATTTCTCTAATGCTCGATAGATCTCAAAAAGACACATATACTCTGGGTGGAAGTTATTAAATAACGTACTTTGGGTACGTGGCAAATTGCACCCCCGTGCAATGTATCTGTATAGCGATATGAACAATCCAATGAGAAACGAGGCGATTCAATTGTCGAAAGTTGTAGAAATCTCTCCAACCACGAGGCATGAGGGCCACTCCAAGCTCGTGCTCAAAGTTAATGATTCAGGTATCGTTGAGCGTGGAGATTGGCTCAGTATCACACCTGTAAGGGGTGTTGAGAAGCTTGCCATCGGCAAAACAATGGAGCAGGTGCCCAAGATAGCCTCAAGGGTCTGCGGTATCTGTCCGATTGCGCATACCCTCGCTGCAATCGAGTCAATGGAGGCATCGATAAAGTGTGAGGTCCCGAAGGACGCCCACCTGCTTCGAGTTATCCTCCAGTGTGCAAACCGGCTTCACAGCATTGCATTACACAATGTCCTGATTCTGCCGGATCTGTACATCCCGGGCACTGACACAAAGATCAACCCGTTCACGAAGGAAGAGCCGGTACGGACGGTGGCCAAGAGAATCCAGCGGATTCGTGAAATTGGTCAGACTATCGGCGAAATTGCCGGTGGAGAAGCAATTCATCCCAGCAACCCGCGTGTTGGCGGTATGTACCGGAACGTTACCGAGCACGCGATGTGGAAGATGTACGACCTAGCGAAGGAAGGTCTGGTGCTCGCCCATGAACAGATGGAGTTCATGATTGCCGTTATCCGGAATTTCCAGAAACGTGACTGGACGGAAATCGGTGGACAGCAGATCCCGATACCGAAGACTCTTGGGTATCATAACCAGGGCTACATGGCAACCGACCCCATCTATGGCTCGAGCAGTCTGGATGAGCACCCGACTTGGAACCCCGCCCGGTGGATTGAGACCCGTCCCTGGGACTGGTATATGGGGCAAGTTGAGATCAACTACGAGGATCCCACATACCCTGTCGGTGGAACCACGAAAGTCGGCACCAAGGCATGGCCTCAGATAGAAGCATGCACCGGTGTTCCAACCTACGATGGGCAGCCGGTTGAAGTCGGCCCACGGGCACGACTTACCATGTTTAAGAATTATGACGAAAAGGGTACCATAGGGCAGCACATTGCCCGCCAGATGGAGTATCCCGACTGCCTGTATTCTATCATCAAGTGTCTGGATATCCTGAACCCAAACGGAAAGGTCCTTGCTGACAATATTCCCCAGGGTGATGGATCCTTTGGATGGGCGGCGAATGAAGCCCCCCGAGGCACCGATGTTCACCTTGCCAGGGTCAAGGATGGCCGTGTGCAGTGGTTTGAGATGCTTGTCCCAACCACCTGGAACTTCCCCACGGCGAGCCGAGCTCTTGTCGGCGCTCCCTGGCAGCTTGCTGAGATGGTTATACGTGGATATGACCCGTGTGTCTCCTGTGCCACCCACATGATTGTGGTCGATGAGGACAACAGGATAGTAGCCCAGAAACTGATGCAGTGAGTGTATATCCGATGCTGTATCCGGAGATCGTGATTGCGGGGTGTGGAAATCCCCTGTTTGCGGACGATGGCTTTGGGCCGGCAGTGGTTGAAGAACTGAAGAAACTGCAGCTTCCCGACACGGTGAAGGTGATTGATGCGGGTCTCGGTGGCCCCCATTTCATCTTTACTCTTCTCGATAACGAGGTCACCAGACAGCTGGTGATTGTGGATATTGCAGACTTCGGGGCTGAACCAGGCAAAGTAACTCGGTTAAAATATACCGATCTGCCAGTAGGAAGTTACCGGGACGTTCACTCCTGGGATCTGACCGAACCATTGCAACGCTTAAGCGACAGAATCGATATCACGGTCATCGGGTGCCAGCCTAAAAGCGTGGAAGAGTTCACGCTCGGACTCACCGACGAAATAAAGGAAGCCGTTCCAAAGGCAGTACGGATTGTACTGGAGGAGATTGGTTTCGATGGGACTACTATCAATCTTCAAGAAGAAGGAGAAAGAGCCTCAGAAGCCGACCGCAATTATACCCTCAAGGAAAGAGGTGGCGACGGAGAAATCTGCAACAATTCCCTCTGATGTGAAGATGGAAAAAAAGGCGGAAGTATCAAAAAAGGAGGAAAAGTCTGTGTCAAACAAGATAAAGGCGGGACATGTGCACCTCAGTGGTTGTACCGGGTGCCTCGTTGCCTTGGCCGATAACTATCAGGGCCTTTTCAAACTTCTCGATGACTATGTAGACTGGGTCTATGATCTGACCCTTGCCGACGTTCGACACATTCCAGAGATGGATGTCGCACTGGTGGAGGGGTCGGTCTGTATCCAGGACCATGAATCGGTTGAAGACATCAAAACGACGAGAAACAAATCCAAGATTGTCGTCGCAGTAGGCGGATGTGCCTGCTACGGTAACATCACCAGGTTCGCACGTGGCGGGCAGCACAACCAGCCTCAACACGAATCCTATGTTCCGATTGGTGACCTGATTGACGTTGATGTGTACATCCCTGGCTGTGCACCAACACCCCAGCAGATCAGGAATGTCTGCGTCATGGCATACCTGCTCCTGATGGGGACCGAAGACCAGAAGAAACTGGCGGCGAATTATCTCAAGCCATTGATGAACCTTGCCAAGCGTGGAACCACCGCATGCTTCTGTGACCTCATGACTGAGGTCATCAATCAGGGCCTCTGTATGGGGTGCGGGACATGCGCGGCAGCCTGCCCAGTCCGGGCGATTACTCACGAATGGGGGAAGCCGCAGGGTCAGCGTGACCTGTGCATCAAGTGCGGTGCATGCTACTCTCAGTGCCCACGGAGCTGGTACAGCTTCGATGTGATGAACGAATTCGAGGGGATCATGGAAATCATTGATGGAGCCATGAAGTGAGGTGATGGCGATGGGAATGGAACTCGGTAAATACAAGACATGCGTTTCAGCACGGAGCACTGACAAGGAAATCGTTGCAAAAGCCCAGGATGGCGGTATTGTCACCCAGCTCTTTGCCTTTGCCCTCGAGCAGGGCATCATCGATGGCGCCATCGTTACCGGCTTAGGCGACCGGCCGTGGAAACCCCGCCCCTTCATCGCAACTACCCGTGAGGAGCTGCTCACATCTCGGGGTACAAAGTATAACGTCAGCCCCAATGTCGCCTGGATCAAAGAGGCAACCCGCAGCTTTGGTCTTGACAAAGTGGGGATTGTCGGCACTCCCTGCCAGATGCAGGCGGTCCGCAAGGTACAGCTCTACCCGATAGGTATGCGCGACGTCCCTGACAAGATTGCACTTGCAGTAGGAATATTTTGTATGGAGAATTTCCTCTACAAGAGTATCCAGCAGCTCGTCGAGGATCATGCCGGCCAGAAGATGCAATCGGTCAAGAAGATGACGATAGGCAAGGGCAAGTTCTCGGTATACACCGAGCGTGGCAATGTGGTAGCCCTCCCTCTCAAGATCACCGAAAAATATGAGCAAGCTGGATGCCATGTCTGTCTTGACTATGTCGCTAACCTCAGTGACGTCTCCACCGGATCGGTGGGAAGTCCCGATGGTTGGAGCACGGTGTTTGTACGAACCAAGAAAGGGGACCATATCTGGAGCAAGGCGATTGCCGCAGGCTGCTTCGAGACCAAACCGATCGAAGAGGTGAAGCCTGGCCTTGAACTGGTGACCAAGCTCGCCCATGAGAAGATCCACAAGAACGAGATTTACCTGAATAAACGGGCTTCGTATGGTGTGGGCAAGGGTTTGCGCAACCCCTATATCTGAACATACCCTTTTTTATTCCCCGCATTACACCCCCAACACTCCATGGGAATGGTTGGTTGTATCCCCTTACTATCTTCCTATAGGATATGGTCTACTCCATCACCCTCAACCATGTGCCCTCGATCGCACACTCTGGGTGAATCGGCTCACCTCCGATATCTCTAACCGTATTGAGAAGGAGCAGCGATAACCAAGAAAGGAATCGGTGTCTCCCGGGTACTTACCACCCTGGGAATCTATAACCGGGCGCTGGGATTTGCTGGAGGGTTCCGAGGGGGAGAGCTCGAGGCGGTGCTCGTAGGGAGCAGTACCCAGTATGACTTCACCCCCATCAGCGATGAAACACGGAGTAACATCGTCATCAATGACCGTTCAACGGGTCGATAGCTCCTTCTTACGTCAAAGGGTCCGCAAATTGCCCCTCAAGAACAGGACCAGCACATTGCCACTATCGATGAACTAGAGAACCCGGAGATCGTAAGCATCGGGGAAGTCTCCCTCATGGCTCATCGGGTCTTGAAGTACTCTTCGATAGCATCAACATGGTGGCATGCGTGCGGTCCGGACCCAAGGTCCAGAAAAAGGGGATTCTATCTTTCAGAAGGGTGCCATAAAGAAAGATCAGCGGTTCTCCCGCCATATATCGACAGGGGCAATGTTGGCATCGATGAGGAGATCGAAATCGAAGACCTTCAGCCATCCGGTCTTTTCAAACATCTTCATGAAGCATACCCCCACCAA
>JAJRCM010000161.1 GCA_028678965.1 Methanomicrobiales archaeon
CGAGCCCTGCCATGCCGCTCTCTTCCTCTTCTTTCTTCTCATCTTCTTTCTTCTTCTCTTCTGCTGCAGGGGCTGCCGCGTGTGCTGCAGGGGCAGCAGCAGCGGGGGCAGCGACGGCGGCGACTGGTGCCGCGACCGCAGACTTACTGATGGCTTCCTCGATATTCACGCCCTCCAGGGCAGCCACGAGGGCCTTGATGCGTGCGTCGTTAACAGCGATACCGGCGGCAGTGAGTACTGCCTTCACATCAGCTTCCTTGATCTCCTTCTTTGCATGGTGCAGGAGAAGAGCTGCATAGATGTATTCCATTCCATTCACCTCGTAAATCTCGTATTCTTACTTCTTTTCTGTCATACCCTTCAGGGCAAGCGATTCGCGGTACGCCTTGGAGATCAGGGCGTCCATCACATCCCGCTCGTAGATACAGGCCTCTACCGCCAGGCTCCTCGCCTGTTGGACGGCAAGGCTGATGAGCGGTGCCATGGTGCTCTTGGTGGTGATTGCAGCATTCATAGAGAGGTTGAATGCCTGAGCAGCGGCGAGCGTGATCTGGTCTACAAAGACCTGCTCATCGATGGCCAGCATATCCGGTGTGAAAAGGGATCCCTCATAACAGGCCACCTGGAGCTTCAGACCGATATCCATAGGTTTAATATCCAGTTTGATGAGGATGTCCGCTACCTTCTTGCTGATGGTGTCTCCCTTCTTCACCACCACTTTATTATCCCGGATCTTGACTTTTCCCGCCTCGATCATCGCAGGAATACCCGCTTGCTGGAGCTCCCCGACGATAGGTCCTGGTTTGAAGTTTGTTGGTCCCTTGGAGACAACGATGTCCTCTGGAGCGATCTCACCGGGCTTGGCTGCCATCTTCGTCTTTGTTTTTTCAAGAACCTTGAACAGTTTGAACGGGTTCGTGTTGGTGAAGATGAGCGCACTCTGCCCTGAGATGTATCCCGACACCTCACCGATAGATCCCCCTATCTCCTTCAGGGCGTGCTCCACGAGCGTATTCCTGGTCATCTTCAGGATCGCGGCCTCGTGGAGATCCCGGCGGATCTGCTGGAGTTGGGCGGCAGGTATCCCGTGCATGTCAACGAGCCCGATAAGGGTAACCTCCTTGGCATGACGCTTGATTGCCTCTACCTCGTCCCGCTTCCACTGGGGCAGATGCCGCGTGTACAGGGCCATCTCAGACCACCTTCACTGCCGGACCCATCGTGGTTTTCACGTAGACTGACCGGATGTTCAACGGACCCTGCTCGAGTACCGACTCAACCCTCTTCAGAACAGCATCGATGTTATCTGCAATCTGCGCAGGTTCCATCGCCGCATTTCCCACCTTGGCGTGGAACGTCTTCTTGTCCTTCGTCCTGATCTTCACCGATTTACGGAGCCTATCCACGATAGGCTGGATATCGGTTCCCTGTGGGATGGGCATCGGCATCTTTCCCCTGGGACCGAGCCGTGGGCCCAGGTATCGTCCCACCTGGGACATCACACCGGTGTCCGCAAGGAAGAACCGATATTCGTTGGCAATCTTGCGTGCCTCACGCGGTGCCCCGCCGAGCCGCTCGATATCCTGGGGGCTAAGCACCAGTTCCACACCGGCATCCTTTGCTTTGGTGGTGATGTCGCCCTTGCCCAGGACCGCGATCTTCGCAATGCTGCCCGTCCCGTGGGGGAGAAGGATCATCTCATCGATACGGTTCTTGGGTTGACTCATATCGATATTCTTGAGATTGATGGTGATATCGACACCCTCAGAAAAGTTCCGCTTGGGAGCACCCTCGAGCGCCGTTTTAACTGCACTGACTATTTTTTCTCTCTCAACCATCTGATACCTCCATAGTTCGCGACCGTTACGATCTGCTATGGTGTTTTTACACTATCCGCGAAGCACGTTGTCGAATTCGCCCGCGTCAATGGCCTTGATAAGCTCACGTGGCTTCTGTTTGTTGACCGTGACGCCGATGCTGACACAGGTGCCCAGCACCTCTTTGACCGCTGATTTCAGGTCATAGGACAGCATGTCATTCTTTTTCATCTTGGCGATTCTGACAGCGGCTTCGAGCGGCAGGTCTCCGACTGCCTGGGAACCGGGCGTTGATGCCCCTTTCTCGATACCAGCCTCCTTCTTGATTAAGGCCGTGGTGGGCGGAACCCCCACGGAGACGGTGAACTTCTTCTTATCATCGACTTCGATCGTGACCGGGACCTGCATGCCATTGAATTCCCCGGTCTTCTTGTTGATCTCATCGACAACCGCCTTGACGTTGATACCGAGTGGTCCCAGTGCTGGACCCAATGGGGGTCCTGCGGTAGCCTTACCGCCGGGTACCAGTACCTCAACCACTTCTGCCATGTCTCTGTCACCAGGCTTTCCCAAAAGGGTAGAGCTTGGGTTTACTAAGGTTGCTCTGCTGGAATTTAAATATATCAACAAAAAGCGCGGTATCGATCAGGCGAAGGACTGATGATGTTTTCTGAATAACATGAGAGAGAAGTGGATCACGCGTTCTCGTCGATCCGCTCAATAACCCGTATATTATCGCCGCGAACGGTGATGGGGATGGGGACCACACTCTCGTACAGTTCGACAGTGATCTCTTCCTTCCCCATGTCCACCCGCTTGACCACTGCCTTTTCTCCCTTGAATGGACCCGCGATCAGCTCGACAATAGTTCCTTCCTCGATGCCACTCACCACCGGTTTGGGAACTAAAAAGTGCTTTACTTCATCAAGGATGGTCCGGTTCCTGACCACCGAGCGCGCATGGGGAATCATCTCGGCTAACTGTTCGATGCGGGCCAGGCTCTCCGGCGACTCCACCAGCACGTACCCCCGCAGTTCATCGGGTACGATGATAGCTGCCACCCTGATGGTCGTCTGGGTTTCGACAGCTTTTTTGATGCTGTCAGCCACCGCCCGCTCCTGTTTTGACGTCGTCTTAATGGCGTAGATAAAATTCTCGCTCTCGATTGTATCGCTCATTGTGGCAGAACCTTCATGACAAGATAGACGATGAACCCAATCAGCCCGATAATCAGGACGCCTGCCGCCGCAACGATCGCAATCTTGGAGAACTCATTGCGGGTGGGAGTCCGGGCGAGCTTGATCACCCGCACATATTTGTTGAAGAGCTCTTCTTCGAGTTTAATGCCCATGCACCGTCACTTCAGGAAATCTATCTCGAACTGTTTTGTCATTTTCTTACCTTCGAGCTGGCTTCGACCCAGGATCTGGGGGGAATGGACACCAGTGACCACCAGCATGGTGCGCATCTTGTGGGCCATCTCCGGATCGACCTGGGCTCCCCAGATGATGCGGGCGTTGGGATCGATGCGGTTGAAGACTTCCTGGACCACTCCTTCTGCTTCAGCGATGGTCATATCCGGTCCACCGACCACATTGACCAGCGCCGCAGTCGCACCGGAGATGTCCACATCGAGCAGGGGAGATCTCAGTGCTTTCTTCACTGAGTCGGCCGCTTTATCCTCACTGTCACTGTCGCCTACGCCAATCATTGCCACACCACCCCGCTCCATGACAGTGCGGACATCGGCAAAGTCCAGATTCACGAGCCCGGGAACGGTGATCAATTCGGTGATGCCCTTGACCGCCCGCATCAAGATCTCATCAGCGACCTTGAATGCGGCCATCAATGGCAGGCGGGGGACGACCTCGAGAAGGCGGTCATTCGGTACCACGATGACCGTGTCAGCGATATCACGGAGGCGTTCCAGCCCGGCCTCCGCATTTTCCCGTCTGATAGCACCCTCAGCGGTGAAGGGCAGGGTGACCACCCCGATGGTCAGGGCTCCCTCCTCCCGTGCTGCCTTGGCGATGATAGGGGCCGCACCGGTCCCGGTTCCGCCCCCCAGTCCTGCGGTGATAAAGACCATGTCGCACCCTTCCACCGCCTTCTTGATCTCCCCCTCGTTCTCCGCCGCGGCTTCCTCCCCGATCTGGGGGATAGACCCCGCACCCAGGCCATGAGTCCGCTGTCGTCCGATCAGGATCTTCTGGTCAGACTTGATGCGGACGAGGTGCTGGGCATCGGTGTTCACCGCGATAAGTCTCGCACCCTGGATACCTTCCTCCATCATGCGGTTGATGGTGTTGGAACCCCCACCACCGACTCCGATAACCGCGATCTCGGTCTGCAGTTGCTTCAGGACCTCATCAAGGTCCTTGTCGGTCTGTGTTGCAACGGGTTTTACCGGTGTAGATGGTACGGTTTCACCCTTCGCTGTTTCCTGGGGTTTGAGTTCATTCTCAGCCCGCATCAGTGCCTCTTCAACAATTGATTTCATACATACCTCACCAGTCCCGGGATTTGGAGTGTCCGTTCATATTCAGTCCGGACCATCTCCGGTGTGATCATTCGACCATCCTTCTCAATAGCATGTCCTGCGGACAGCATGCCGAACAGTGGGCCTTTTGCAATCCCCAACGCGCGCGCCTTGTGAGGATCGAACCGCACATGGTGAATGATCAGGGTATCACCATTGATCGACGTCGTCTGGTTTCCAATTATGGTTTTTACACATAACCTTATTAAATCATTTATTAATTCCGCCCGAAGGGAGTCGTAGGTTAGAAAAATCGTAAGAATTCGCCCATTTATACTCACCAGATGGGCGAGTGGCATCGTATCGAGCGCCTGGAGGAGGTGGTCTTCATTCGCTTTCAGGGCTTCTTCGAGCAGATCGTTCTGGACTGTGATCGTCACCGGTGTTCCCTCTCCGCTGAGCCGGTGCAGCACTATCGTTGATCGCGGGGCAACAGCCACAGCGAGGTGCCGGAGCGCAAGATAGGATTGCAAGCCGATGCTCCCCAGACGCCGCAGCTCACCTTCTCCAATGGCCGGTAGATTGATGCGATCACATATTGCTTCCAGATTTCTGACCGCTGCGGGAGTGAGCGCATGCCGGTCAATGTAAGCGGCGGCAGCATGGCTTCTCTCTCTGAGAAGGAGGAGGGTACTCTCATCCAGCTGCCCCACTTCCCTTGAATGGATGATATGCCCGAACGCAGCCGGGGAGTTCGAGGCAATTTCCGTCGCACGTGTTGCGTAATGGTTCCCTCCAAGCCCGAGGAGGGGGATCGCTTCAATTGGATCTGCCCTCTGTACCGCGAGTGCCACCGCGTTCCCCGCCGCAGGATCCTTCCACTCCCGCTCGGTACTCCCGATCTCCACAAAAAACGAAGGTATGGAGAGTTCGGTGGGGCCATGGTGGGTTACTTCATACGTTACCTGATAGCCTGGCGGAGCATAACGCTGGAGATTGAGGAGGACGGCTTTCATCCACACCGGATGGGCAGGAGGCAGGGAGAAGGGTCTTCCCCCCAGTTCGGCACGGGCGAGGTTCCCGGTCATATGAACCGAGAGAAGAGGGGCTGGATGCCGGCTGGTATGGCGGGAGAGGAAGATGATCAGATCCGAATCCAGCCCCTGATCGATCCGGTCTGTAGCGATGAGCCTCCCTTCCACCTCGATGAGATCGAAAGTCACCTGATTTCGCGTTGGGGTGTCTCCCCTTTCCCTGAGACCCAGGAGATGACGGCGGATATTCGTTCCCGCCATATCACTACAGGAGCTGATGAGAGTGACCTTCAACCGTGTTCACCTTCTTGCGCAGGTATGAGCAGTACTGTGCACCGGCATAGTAAATCCTATTTTTCCCATGGTCGATGTACATCTATGGACGAAAAGATCCGAGAAGCATTTGCAGCAGCCGGTATCGGTTCTGAGATCCCCTGCGAAAAGGCATTCACCCTTGCAGAAAAGTACGGGATTCCCAAGATAGAGATTGCGAAATACTGCAACAAGCACAGGATCAAGATACGCCGCTGCCAGCTGGGCTGCTTCAAATGAGGCTCTTTCTCACGGTAGTCTCTGTGGAGGAGGCCATCGCCACGGTGCGGCGGATCGCCCCTCCACCAGGAGTGGCATCGGTTCCCCTTGCGAACTCCCTCTGCAGGGTGCTCGCTAACGAGGTTACTGCCGATATCGATATTCCGGGGTTTCCCCGCTCTACGGTTGATGGCTATGCAGTTACCGCAGCTGATACCACCGGGGCCTCAGAGAGTCAGCCGGCCATGCTCAATTTTCGCGGCACCATCTCGATGGGGGTACAGCCCTCGTTCGGTATTTCCCATGATGAATGCGCCTACCTACCCACCGGGGGGATCCTGCCCGGGGGTTCTGATGCAGTGGTCATGGTGGAGCACGCCGAGCGCCTCGATACGCTGGTGCTCATCCAGCGGCCGGTTGCCCCGGGGGAGAACGTGATCAGCAAGGGAGAGGACTTCCCGAAAGGAGCACCGGTTCTTGTGAAGGGTCATCTTCTCCGCTCCCAGGATATGGGGGTGCTTGCCGCGATCGGGATCGCAACGGTCCAGGTATTTTCCCTTCCCCGGATCGGTATCATCTCCACCGGCAACGAACTTGTTCCCGTCGATGCCATTCCCGACCTAGGCCAGGTGCGTGATGTAAACGCCTCCATGATAGGAGGGTTCATTGCTGATCACGGTGCCGTGCCGCAGTACTACGGAATACTTCCCGATGTTCCTCATCAGGTACGGGAGACCCTTGTCAGGGCATCGGGGGAATGCGATGCGGTGATTCTCTCGGGTGGGAGTTCCAAGGATCTGCGAGATATTTGTGCGAAAGTGGTGGGGGAGATAGGGGAGGTGCTGGTGCACGGAATTGCCCTGCAACCGGGAAAACCGACCATCATCGGGAGAGTGGGAAGAGTACCGGTCATCGGATTGCCGGGACACCCGGCATCCGCATTCATCGTCCTCAGGGTACTCGTAAAACCGCTCCTGGAGGCAATGACTGGAAGATCCTTCCCGGATCGGGTAGTCCGGGCCACGCTCACCCAGAATATACCTTCATCGAGAGGGAGGGAAGACTACGTTAGAGTCCAGCTTGAAGGTGGGAACGTGACCCCTTTATTTGGGAAATCGGGCCTGGTGAATACTCTGGTCCGCAGCGATGGGATGGTACGGGTACCTGCGGCGAGTGAGGGATTCGAACAGGGCGAGGAGGTGGAGGTGATCCTGTGGTAACCCGGTACCTCCATCTCACGTCACTGGAAGAAGCACGCAGCATCCTCCGCAGCACCTTCAAAGGGGCAGTCAGAACGGAACGGGTGACTCTCGATGATGCGGTATACCGGGTCACCGCTCAACCGGTCTTCTCCGCTTTCTCGGTTCCGGAGTATCCCCTGGCCGCCATGGATGGTATTGCGGTGCGGAGTTCTGAGACGGTAGGTGCCTCAGAACAGGCACCGCTGGAGCTTCCCTCAGCGGCGAGGGTGAACACCGGGAATCCCCTGCCCACAGGGTATGATGCGGTGATCATGATTGAGGACGTATGGGAGAAGGGAGGCCGTTATCTTATCCGCGCCCCGGTGAGCCCCTGGCACCATGTCCGCCCATCGGGTGAGGATATCGGTGAATCGGAGATGATACTCCCTTCCTTTCACCAGGTTCGCCCCCATGAAGTGGCAGCCCTGTCTGCCTACGGTATTACCGATCTCACGGTCAGGACGCTGAGCGTGGGGCTCATCCCCACTGGCAGCGAGCTCGTTCCCGCCGGCACCCGGCCTTCGAAGGGACAGGTGGTGGAGAGTAATACCCTTCTTGCCATGGCGTTTCTGAAAAGTTTGGGGATTCAGTGCACCCGCTACCCGATTGTTCCTGATGAGCCGGGAGAGATCAGGAA
>JAJRCM010000032.1 GCA_028678965.1 Methanomicrobiales archaeon
CGTTGATCCTTCTCCCTTCAAGTGCTCCCACCTTCCCTCCCAGCATTTCAAGCATATGCCCAATGGTCATCCGACTGGGGATTGCATGGGGATTGATGATCAGATCAGGAGTGATACCTGACTGGGTGAAAGGCATGTCCTCCTGTGCGGCAATCAAGCCTATCACTCCCTTCTGTCCATGTCGTGAGGCAAATTTATCTCCCACTTCGGGGATCCGAAGATCTCGGGTGCGCACCTTCACCAGCCGGGAGCTGTTCTCTCCCTCAGTGATGATGACGGTATCTACGATTCCATGCTCATTGCTCCGCATGGTGACCGACGTGTCCCGGCGTTTCTCCACCGCGATCAATTCACTCGTTGGTTCTTCGAGGAACCTGGGAGGAGAGGTCTTCCCGATAAGAACATCCTTCTCGTAGACGATGGTTTCCGGGTTGATAACGCCGTCATCATCGAGGTGCTTGTAGAACTCCGCTCCATGGGCACCCGATACTTCCTCATCCGGTATCTCGATCTTGTCAATCTGGCCACCAGGATAACGGCGCTCTTCTCCCTCGTAGGTCCGGAAAAAGTGTGATCTTCCTAGCCCGCGATCGATTGAACCTTTGTTGAAGATGAGTGCATCTTCTATGTTGTATCCCTCATAGCTCAGGATGGCTACGACAAAGTTCTGACCCGCCGGCCGGTCATCCGACCCGATAGATTCTGAGGTCTGGGTGTGGACCATTGGTTTCTGGACATAGTGGAGGAGGTGCCCTCGGGTGTCAGGTCGGAGTTTCATATTTGCAGCACCAAATCCCAGCGCCTGCTTCACCATGCCCGCGCCCATGGTGACCCGGGGACTCGCGTTGTGTTCGGGAAATGGGACGTGTGCCGCAGAGATACCGAGAATAAGGGAAGAATCAATCTCCAGGTGGGTATGATCAGGGGTGATCTCCTCCTCCCTGATGGCAATATACAGATCCTCCTCCTCTTCAGCATCGATGAACTCTACCATACCACGTTCAACCATGGTGTTGAAATCCATCTCACCGTTCCGAAGTTTCGCGACATCATCCTCGCTGATGCGGGGTTTCCCGTTCTCCAGGACTATAAGGGGGCGACGTGCCCGACCCCGATCGGTGTTGATGATGATGTCCCCGTTGTATTCCTTGTAGGAAATATTGATCTCGGTGGAAAGGCTTTTGGTCCTGCGGAGATTGCGCAGGTTTGCGACGAGTTCTTTTGCCTTGGATTTCCCACTGGACGGGTCTGGTGCATTGTCAATAAGCCCGATGAGCGCGCCATCTACGAATACCCGTGATTTCTTCATTCCATCTCCCCCTTGAGCGGCTCCACACCGAGACTGTAGAGAATCCGTTTGATCTCCATCTCATCCTCCACACCCCCGCTTATCTCAACCATCTGTGCGAAGTTCTTCACCAACCCGCAGTTCGGGCCTTCGGGGGTTTCGCTGGGGCAGATTCGTCCCCACTGAGTGGGGTGAAGGTCACGGGCTTCGAAATGAGGCTGAGATCGCGAGAGGGGGGAGATCACTCTCCTCAAGTGCGAGAGGACCGACATATGGTCGATCCGGTCCAGGAGCTGGGAGACACCGGTACGGCCACCCACCCAGTTTCCCGTTGCGAGAGGATGGAGGAGCCGTTCGGTAAGAACATCCGCCCGGACTGCGGTACCGATGGAGAGGTCCCGGTGCCGCATGCTTGCCCGTTCTAACTGATATTTGATATCTCGAGTTAGCCGGTTCAACGAAATGCGGAAGAGATCCTCCATCAGATCGCCCGCAAGTTTGAGGCGTTTATTGGCGTAGTGATCCTTATCATCGATCCGTCGTTTTTCCAGGACAAGATCGAAACAGGCTTCAGCCATCCTGCCCAGGAAATGGGCTTTTGCCAGCCGGACGCCGGTGACTGCATCTTCGTAGCCCGGATCGCCTTCTTTTAGGTCGGGGGGCATCAGGTAGTTCAAGTGGGGCAGGAGGTAGTTGTCCAGGACGAACTCAGCCCTTTTTCTCTGGTAATCGCGAGTCTGATTTGGAGCAAGTTTCCTTCCTACATACATGATACCTGCCTCCACAGAATCGCACTCCGCACTCTCCTCCAGGTTCTGCATCATGAAAGTCAGGATATCCACATCATTGGAGACGGCGTTCACAATATCCTGATCGCTCACCAGGCCGAGAGCCCGCATCAGGTCAACAAACCGCAGGTGACCGGCGACCGAGGGGAACGAGACCTCAAGAAGATTCTTCTTATTCCTCTCCACCACAATCAGGGCACGGTACCCCCGGAACTGGGAGAAGACTTTGGCGACATAGATACGTTCGTTATATCGTTCGGTAAATTCGGTCATGATCTTGTTCGATGCCAGATCCTCGAGAGTCATCAGGACACGCTCTGTCCCGTTGATGATGAAGTAACCTCCTGGATCGAGGGCATCTTCCCCATGAACCACCCGTTCCTGATCCGAGAGGCCATAGAGGTTACAAGAGGTGGAACCGATCATGATGGGGAGTTGCCCGATGGTCGCAATCACCGGTTCGTGCCGCTCCCCTCCCTGCACAAGCGTCATCTCCAGCTGGATGGGCGCTGCATAGGTAAGGTTCCGGAGACGGGCTTCAGCGGGAAAGAGATCTCCCTGTGATCCGTCGGCCTCCCGAACCATGGGCTTTTTAACCTCTATACGGCCGAGCTCCACCCAGACCGGCTGGCTGCTCTTCCCCCGGCTCTCAATATCAGTCTCAATCTTGCGTTGTTCGTTGACCACTCTCTGGAGATTGAATTGCAGAAAATTGTTGAATGAATCAAGCTGATGTCTCGCTACATGTGAGCGAGAAAAATATGCCCTCGATAAAACACCCCTATCTAACAGACGACACGCCCCCTTGCATGTGGTATGAAATTATTTTTTCGGTCTTTTAATCACGAGACGGTATGACTCAGCTCTGCCCGCAGTCTGGCTGAATCGGATAATCCTGATCACATCGCCGATCTTCGCTTTAATGGCTTTCACTGCAGGATCGTCATGAAAAATCTTTGGCAATTGATCAAAGGAGATATTGTAGGTGGAGAGCAGCTCTGTGACCTCCTCCTCGCTCATCACGTGGTGTTCCGGTACCATCACGTGTTCCAATACGTTAAGATTGCTCACTATCTCACCAATCTTCGGACAACAGGACCCAAAATGTTCAGATGCATCACCGCGGTACGATCCACAGGTTTCAGGACTGTGGAAACGGGCTCGGGGGGATTTGAACCCCCGACCACCTGGTTAAAAGCCAGGCGCTCTACCTAGCTGAGCTACGAGCCCCCTCCCCCTGCTCGATTTGGCATTATTACAACGCGAGAAAACTATTTAAACATTCTTGTATAACTATTCTTTTTCCCTCGAAAACCCCCTATACCGGCCGTTCCCCGCCAAATAGCATTATCACTCTCCTTGTATAGGGATAGTAAGGAAGGCATCAGGGTAGCTGCCCATTCCCCCTTTATCGAGAAGATTGTTACGGCCATTTCCTCGATAACCACGATTATTTACCTGATCATTGCTGCAGTCCTCGTCATTCTTGCCGGCCTCTCTTTCATTGATGTTATCATCCAGGCAATCGCAATCAATGAGAGCGGGGACATCACCGCGGGTATTCTCAGCGTCCTCCATACTCTCCTCCTCTCCATTATCATCATCGAGCTGCTTGAAACTGTGGTCATCTATTTCCGAACCTATCAGTTCCGTGTGCAACCCATCCTCTTTGCTGCGCTCACCGCTATGATCAGGAAAGTACTTGTGTATGGGGTGGAGATCTCGGACTTCCTGGATATTCTTGCGACAGTGGCTGCAATCGGGGTCCTTACTATCGCCATTGTGTTAATTGGAAAAGAGGAGAAGTGATCCCCAGAGGGGCAGATACCATTATTTTGTTTTGGTGAGATCCCTGCTCTCCATTACTTTTGAGAGCTCGCCGCGAATGTGCTGGAGACGTTCTTCCTGGAACTTGATACTGGTGCCCATACTCTTGATAGCGTAGGAAATCTTCTCACTGAGCGTGACCTTGGAATCGTGGATATTATAGGTGGTCTCCAGTATTTTTAGGAGCCGTTTGTTGACATCTACGCTCTTACTCAGCCGAGCGTATTCATCAATAAGGCGCTGGTCAAAACCCGCCTTTTTCGCTGCTTCGACATCCAGGTTAATGGTGGTCCGGCGCTGGAGGACATGTTCGATGGTGTCGTAGAGCTCACGGTGGGTGATGGGTTTCAGGACATAATCTTCAATATACATCCCATATTCCTGGGCTTCTTCTGAGGTGAGCTGTTTCGCGGTGAGCATCAGAACCGGAATCTCTTTGGTCTCAGCATTGTTCTTGACGTGTTCCAGCGTCTCCCAGCCATCCATGGGTTCCATCATGATGTCAAGGAGTATCAGGTCAGGACGCACGTCTTTGAGGATATCCAGACATTCCTGTCCGCTGTAGGCAGCGATAGATCGATACCCCCCTCTTTCCAGCATATTGATAAATACATCGACGATGAACGGACTATCATCAACAACCAGAATGGTGTTCATACAACCACTTCTCCTCCTATTTTGGTCGCGATCTCCTGCAAACGTTTACACACTGGTGGAAAGTCAATGGACCGGTCCACCGTTGCACTGACCAGCATGGTCTCACCCAGGCTCATCACCAGTAAAAGGGTGTCTTTGGTGAACGCAATAAGATGGGATGGTTCAGAAATCTCCAGCATACTGCTCGCTGCTTCGGCAGAAGCAAACATGCTCGCCGTCATCGCAGCCACAGAAGGTGCGGGAATACTCTCCCGGCACCTCTTTCCAACGAGAATGCCATCTCGAGCCACCAGTGCGCATTCTTTGACGCCTTTGGTTGAAGTAATCTCCTCGATAATGGAGTTGACCCTCTCATTCACTGGATGCTGCGTCACCATCGGTTTGTGTCTCCGACATTTAAAATCTCTTTCGTGGGGTCATATAAAAGTATTCTTTTATTATGGATCCACCCAATCATAATTGTCATCTTGGATTTATAACACATATACTTTTTGCATTTCCTGTAATATCAGAAATCAATAAGATTATAAATTTAGAAATACTTAAGTACTACAATGCATCTTCCGCGAGGTACCTTTCACTCGATCAAGAAAAAGGTTTCGCTTAAGCTCCTCTTAACGGAGGTACTCCAATCACGGTTTTCTGGGATAGTCCTCATCTCCACGATGAACGGGGGACTAACCCTGGTGCTCAGGCAGGGACAGGCAATTCTCGTAGAATATGCTCATCATGCCGGGACTCAGGCTCTCGATGAACTACATACGATCGATGACCTTCAAGTAGACGCCGAACTGAGTACCCTCACGGATATCCAGATAGGGCTAGCCGTCGAGTACAATCGGGCCTATACGGTCAAATCCACACCGGGAGCTGTCGTTTTCTTCGCTAAGAAAAGCCAGACCTCTCCAGCGGTGGAGAACCGCAGGATAACCGTGGAAATAGCAGATGGCCAGAATCTAGGATCTGAAACAAAAAAGGTCCAGGTTCCACCATCACCTCCAGTGATCGATACTCCTCATGTTCTATTCGATGGAGATCTAAATGCGCTTGATACGATGGACCTGGTGAAGATGGCAGGGAAGATCCGGGTAAATGCGAAAAATATCGCCAGGAACCTGGACCTCGATCACCTTGTTGCTGATGAATAACAGAATAGGGTTGGGTAACTGCGATGGATGAGATCTTACTGATACTATTGTTGCTCGGGACGGTGATATGCGTCCTTCTACTGAGTATGGTACTGCAGTGTATCACCATACGACATCTGAAGACAGTGCAGAAAAATCTGACACTACTCTTGACGGAAGGTGGGGGAAGTTCAACTGGGAGGTCTGACGCTCATTCCCAGCAACCATCGAGCGTAAGAAAGGATATCGAACCGCTTCTCCGGCGGCATACTTCAATCGATCAGAGCCTCCAGGCACTGTGCGATCTCTACCGCCTGGAGAGCATCACCGTAGCTACGAATGATGGGCTGGTGGTTGCCTCAACATCAAAGGAGGCGCAATCAGAGGCAGCCATGATGAGTGATCGGTTTCATCGAGGTGAGGTGAAGGAAGATCCGGGTATGCGGATATTCAGGATCGATCATAAATCAAGTGTGATGATCGGTATCATACGGACAAGCGAAAGGCTAGATGATGAGAAGTCGGCATTTATCAGTGAAAATGTCATTAAAATTTTAAATCACTGGCTATAGCACATAAATCAAGATAGGAAGATATATATGAAAATTATTACAATTTTTGCAATAGAAGGATCCTAATGATCAGGGCATATACCATTGCTTCGGGGAAAGGTGGTACTGGGAAAACCACGGTGACGGTGAATCTTGGCACCTCACTCGCCCAACTGGGGAAAGAGACCTACATCATGGATGCTGATATCGGAATGGCAAATCTCGGGCTCGTCCTCGGTTTGGAGGATGTACCCGTCACGCTTCATGAAGTGCTGGGAGGAAAAGCAAGCATCAACGAGGCAATATATGAAGGACCGCACGGGGTAAAGGTAATTCCGAGTGGCCTCTCTCTCCAAGGATTTCAACAGGCAAACCCCGAAAAAATGCGAGATGTCATGAGGGATATTGTCAACCGGTGTGATTTTCTCCTGATCGATGCCCCGGCAGGCATCAGTCGGGATGGGGTCATCCCTCTCGCCATCGCCGACGAGGTGATCCTCGTCGTCAATCCAGAACTCTCCTCTATCGTCGATGCCCTGAAGACTAAAATCCTTACCGAAGTGGTGGGTGGTCATGTGTGCGGGGCTATCGCCAACCGTGTGGGGATCGACCAGAGTGAGCTGGTCCAGCAGAAGATGGAAAAGTCATTGGGAGTCAAACTCATCGGGGTGATTCCGGAGGATGCGAATATCCGCCGGGCTGCGGCCTATAAAACACCCATCGTGGTGAAGTTCCCCACCTCCGATGCGTCACGTGCCTTTAACCGAATTGCCTCGAACCTGGCCGGGGTGAAATATGATGACACCCAGGAGAAGGCGGGTGAAGGGTTCATCGATCGCCTCGCGAAAGTGCTGTTCCGGGGACGGACATGAGCATCGAAGCCATCCTGCTTCCGGTACTCACCATTGTCATCCTTTTTGAAATCTTCCTGATGTACCTGATGCACGTCCGCATGAAACAGTTGATTGACGAGGTGACTCTCCTTAACAGCAAAATGGAGATCACCGATGTCGAACTCGATGTTCTCACCAAGAACGTTGAGGAATTCAAGAGACTTCAGCTCTAACCACGCCTCGTGTAATGCGAAGATAGATATGTTCTGCCTGCCCATGTGTTGAGGTAGTGCGGGGCCATAGGGTAGCCTGGGCATCCTAGGAGACTGGGGGTCTTCTGACCCGCGTTCAAATCGCGGTGGCCCCATTTTAACTCTGATTCTTCAGGGAGTGATACTCCATGAGAATTGACCAACGGTGTTTCTCCTGTCTGCTCTCCCGCGTGGCATTTGAATGCGGGCTCTCAACGAACGATGGTGCCCACATTCAGGAGATTGTGGATGCCTGTGCACGGGTGCTCAATGGAGTAAAAACTTCCCCCATTCCCGCTCCGCGGATAGCAAGTGAGGTACACCATTGTGCCTACCGCATGCTCCCTGATACTGACCCGTACCGGCGCCTCAAGGAGGATAATATGCGCACTGCCCTCACGGTATGCAGGCAGGTGCAGAGTGCCCTCCCCACGTTCCGCGACGTGGTTCTTGCAAGTATTATTGGAAACACCATGGATTATGCGGTGGAGAATCACCACGTCGCCGATGATTTCTCCCGTTTTTTCCGGAAAGAATTCGAAAAAGGGCTCTATATTGACCATACCGATGCCATGCTCCAACGGTCGGACCGGGTAGTGTACTTCACCGATAACTGTGGCGAGATTGTTTTTGACTGTCTGGTTATCAGAGCCCTGAAGGAGCGGGGAGCTCATATTACCCTTGTGGTGAAGGGAGAACCGATCTTGAATGATGCCACGGTACGTGAGGCAAAGGATCTGGGGCTTGACGGGATGGTGGATCTGCTCACTACGACCGGCAGCGGCGATGTGGGGATCACCCTGGGGAAGATACCCCTTGAACTTAACCGGGCGCTGGATGAGTGCACACTTATCATAGCTAAGGGAATGGC
>JAJRCM010000162.1 GCA_028678965.1 Methanomicrobiales archaeon
CACAAACGAATACCATAATTATGTGATGAGTCTAATATTTAAGGCTATGTGGTGGTCACAGAGGACTTCCCCGTTGATAGTGGGAAGGGTGACCACATCTTCCTTTTTTAGGGTATAGATTCTTCCATCCACCCCCATGAAGGAATCGACATCGGTGAGCATCCGGACAACCATCTGTTCGCATGCAGGGCGTTCGGTAATCTTCTGCAGGCGTGCAGACTCTCCACCCCCCTCCCTCTCCGCTATCGGTAGTTGTTCCCCGGCGACGATATAATATGCCCTTGCCTCCTCGAGGGCATCGAGGATCTTCCGGTAGACCGTTGCTTCCGGCGGGAGCATTTTTTTAATCTCTTCCCGATCAATGCCATGCTCCATCCGTGCACTGGCAAGTCCCAGAATCTTTCGGGAACGTATCTGGAAGATCTCCTGGACCGTGTCACGGAGACTGAATATTTCCTCAATGACTGCCCGGGTTTCCTCGCTCAGAGGGTCTTTGGCATGGTAGACTTTCTCCTGCAATTCGTCGAGATAGTGACGGGTAATCTGGAAGACGTCCGGAGGTATTTCACTCAACCGGGCGGACTCTCGCTCATTGAGAATAATGTTCCGGAGTTCTTCCAGCTGCATGTCAGGATCCTCCCGCTATCTCAGCGAATCCGCGACAGCAGAGAAAGACAGCGAGCGCTTCAGGCACGGTAGAGATCTTCCCTTTTATAACCTTATAGGTATTCCCGAGCAATTGCATGGAGAGATCACCTTGTGGCTCAATACTCACCTCACGTTCTCCAAAAATGACGGCATCGATGAGGGGATCGAACGAGGGCAGTTCCCTGACGGTAAGGGGGGTAACGCGGAATCCACTGCCCCCGTGAAGCGAAGAAGGCATCCGTATTAACCGTTTGATATCAGTCGTAACCGGTTCATCGGCAAGCGCTGCATGCTCTTTCAACCGCTTTAAAAACTCCTTATTCGTCTCGGAAAGGACCATCTTCACTATTCGGTTTTTCAGGAGTGGCCCGGTTGTTTGTTCATGGAGCATGGCCAGGATCAGCGGGAGCCGCTGTACAAAGGTAGAGGCCGCCCGCGTCCCTACTCCTTCCAGTCCCGCGATCTGCCCCACTGCTTCTTCAGGTGGCAGGCTACCGAGCCATTGGAGGTAGCTCTCCAGTGCTTTGCGATACCGGGCAGGCCACCCCGGAGTACTGTGGCGATCAGGAGCGAGTAAAGATCGAGGATTGATCCCGATACCACAGACGTAATCGATGAGCTCCCTCCTCTCTTGGCTCCCCCACGCCCGAACAGCCAGATCTCTGACGTGGAGATGGTATCCCCGACCTCCGGAAAAAACAACCTCAATGGAACGCTCCTCAAAACCGAGATCTGCAGTGAGCATGGCTATTAATTTCTGGGTCTCTTCTTTCACCCGATCAAGCATGAGGTGGTAGGGGCCGCGGGCGATGTGATCGGCATCAAGATCAAATATCAGATCAGCTCCATTCCATAATTTCTCAGCCATCGTGGGAGCAGATGGGGAAGTATAGTACGCACAGGAGTAGAAGGCATGAGCGGGCACCATTCCCCGCAGATAGTCAACAAGCTCCCGTTTTCCCCCGAAGGCAAGGTGGCGACACATCCGAATCTCAGGATACGAAGGATCAAAAAAAATAAATCCCCATTCACGCTCTTCAAGGGCAGGAGGGGCAATGAGGTGACCTGTCTGGTAGTACCGCATGAAGCGTTGACGAAGGAATTCAAGGGTGGCTGGCTTCATGTGACCTCTTTCACCATATACGGTCCTCGCCTGGCATATCCATGACGGCGGTAATACGGGCGAACCCCGATCCCGCTCATGATCGCGATCTCGCTATATCCTGCTGCATGGCTGCATTCTTCAGCAACGGTGAGCAGCTCCTGACCAACCTTCCGATGCTGCCATGCACTACTCCGCGGTCTCTCACCGACTGGGACAAGTTCCCCGTAGACATGGAGCTCCCGCAATAGGGTTGCGTCATGTAGTTCAGGCCGGTGCGGTTGATATGGTTTTCGTAACCGTGCAAATCCAATCAATGCATCACCAGAGACCATAGAAAAGAAATGTTCGGTGCCTCCCCCACACGTGTACCGCAGCTCCTTTATCTCGGATTCCGCCTCATGATCGGTCCTGCCTACTTCACGGCAGCGGATACAACGGCATCGTTTACCTTCCCGTTCCAGCTGTTTCTTAGCCAGTTGCCGAAAATTGCTATGCCTTGATCCCGCTAGGATCAACTGTGCCGGAATATCCCGCTGGATACGCTGGAGCCGCACATACTCGGGAAGGAGCGATTTCGCGTAGGCAATGAGATCGATCAAGTCCTCTTCGCGGTAGGGCTGATATTTACCTGCTTTCCAGAGGGCCTCGATCTCTGAGCCGGGAGTGACCAGGGTGGGGTATATTTTAAGAAAATCCGGCCGCAAGTCTGGGCTGGAAAACAGAAGCTCGAACATTCTCCGGTCATCCGCGAGTGTGCTTCCTGGCAGGTTGGGCATCACATGGAACCCTACCTTGAGACCACTGTCGCGCAGAAGCCGGTTTGCGGTGATGGTATCTTCTACCGTACATCCCCGACGATTGAGGAGAAGGATGCGATCATCGAGTTGCTGCACCCCCAGTTCAACCTTCGTTACTCCGAGCGAAAGCATCTGGTCAATATGAACCTGCCGTGACCAGTCAGGCCGGGTCTCAAACGTGATAGCGACACACCTCGCGGTGGCACGCTCATTCTGTGCCGCCACTTCCTCAAATGAGGGTTGCAGAGTAGATGGCTCGACCGGGTACTCATTCATCGCCTGAATGCAGCGGCTCACAAACTCTTTCTGGTAGGGAAATGGCCGTGCGGTCATTGTCCCCCCCATGACAATCAGTTCCACTTTATTGACGTGATGCCCGAGCATATGGAACTGCTCCAGACGGGCTCTCACCTGTTTGTAGGGATCGAACTGGTGCTCTCTGGCCCTGAGCGCGGCCGGCTCCTCTCCCGTGTAGCTCTGTGGGGATTGAAAGGGGTGTGCAGGGCCACCGGGACAGGGGAGGCACTTTCCGTGGGGGCAGGGGTAGGGAGATGTCATTACCGCCACAGGAGCGACTCCGGATATCGTTCTTGTGGGTTTGAGAAGCAGCAATCTCCGTAATGCTACCCGTTCCTGATCGGAAGCAGCGGAGAGAATACGGGAGTTCTTTGGAATGTCAGTAATACCGAACTGCCGGCAGACCTCCAGTTTGATCTGCTGGACATCTGCGAGATCAGGTAATACAGAAAAGATACGGGAGATTATTTCCCGACAGACCGCTCCCTCATCCATGCATCAATGGTGGGCAGCCACCTGCTCAGTATGCACCTCGGGAGTGAAATCCACTGCCGGGGTATTGTGGGCATGGATATGGTGAACGATCTCCTCACCAAGAGTGAGAATCGCTTTTTTATGCAGGACTTTGTTTTTATGTATATGAACCGGAGAAACATAGAGAGAAGAGTATTTTGCGGCAGCGATTTCTTCGCCAGTCGTGCTCTCGTAATATTTCTTGATGTGTACAAGTAACATGTGTAGATGTAGAAGTTCCTCCTTTTGCACGCTCTCACCTTTCCCTAAACACTACTATTTTCGAGGATAGATATACTTTATTGGTGATCTTTATATCAGACAACATGCGGTCAGTAGGAAGCTTGGTGGGACTCGCAGTTGGTGATGCAATGGGTGCGCCCCTGGAGGGGCTGCCGCGGCCCTCGATTCCTGTCACTTCGATGATCAGCGGTGGTCGCCTCCATAGGCGGGCGGGTTCATATACTGACGACACTCTCCAGGTACTTGCCCTCACCCGGTCGCTGCTCCGCTGTCATGGCTATAATGGTGCCGATACCCTCCAGCAGCTGATTGAGGTGTACCGTCGTGATCCCCTAGTATTTGGACCTACCTCCACTGCTGTCTTTGATCTAATTCTCCATCGGGCACCGCCGGAAGATGCAGCCCGCCACATCCACTCCACAAGGGGTAGCAGGAGTAATGGGAGTGTCATGCGTGGCATACCTCTTGGCATCTTTTACCATGACCCGGTGGTAGTCTATGAAGTCAGCCTATCCTGTTCACGCCTCACCCACCTCGATCCCATAGCCGGGGAGTGTTCTGCGGTGATGAATATCATGATCAGCGGCCTCTGCCGTGGTATGAAAAAAGCGGCTGCACTCCCGTGGGCCATCCACTGGTGTGAGAATAAGGAAGTAGCCGCGATGCTCATCAGATTCGACGATTATGAACCCGCACCTTCACTCGATGCGCTGGGTGCCACTCACTGTGCGGTACGGGTGTTCATGGAAGCAGCATCCTTTGAAGAGGCAGTGGTGCGAGCTGTGAACCTAGGGGGTGATGCGGACACCATAGGGGCACTCTGTGGTGCTCTGGCCGGTGCCGCATGGGGATTATCGGCTATCCCCCCGCGATGGCTTGACACCCTGAGGGATGCACCCATGATTCTTGAGGCCGCTTCACGGCTCTCCAAGATAGCGGAACCCTGACCTCATATCAGGGAGCGCGAAGCTCCACCAGCTTCAGGATACGCCCGCGCTCGCACACATCGGGGGCATTACCCAGCACCTCCCCCACGATATACCGCTCACCTTCAACGATGCCATCAGGATGACAGAGTTCGTAACTCCGGCAGGCGGTCTTGCTGCAGCTGGACGTATACGTAATGGTGGAATTTACGATCGCCATATCGGCACCCATCAGTGCAATGAGGGGTGCTTCGATAACATCGACTGCACATGTCCCACCAAGGTGGACGGGGCACTCATGACGTGATCCCGATCTCACCGCGGTGATGCGATACTTCCTTCCTTGCTGGAGATTGTGGCATGCCTTTCGTACCTTGCACACCTCACATTCAGCCAGTTCTCCCTCAAAAATGAATTCCATCCCTGGTTTGGCGAGTTGCACTCCGATGAGGGTGATCTTTGATTTACCTGATGACACGGATATCACTCCTGATAGAGCATGCGCACCAGCTCTCGAGCAGACTCTTCGGTTAGTCCCATATCGAGGATGGTAAACCGTTCCGGCCGGATCTCTCGTGCCGTGATAAGGGCTTGGACTGCCACCGAATCATCAATACCTATCTCCTGCGGGGTGGTTGGTGCCCCAATCTTTTTCAGTGCCTGTCTGATTGCCCGCCAGTCCCCGCCATGAAGGTACATGGTGATGATTGTACCGATCCCACACTTTTCCCCGTGAAGCCCTTTTCCCGGCGCCAGTCGGTCGAGCGCATGGCTGAATTTATGTTCTCCCCCACTTCCTGGGCGTGAAGATCCGGCGATGCTCATCGCGACACCTGAAGAGACCAGAGCTTTGGTGACAATCCATGCACTCTCTTCCTGGTGAGGCCGTATCAGGTCAGCGTTGCTCATAAGCATCTCTGCGGTCATTTTTGAGAGTGCCATGGCATACTCACTGATCGGTTCATGGCGGAGGCGATGAGATAGTTCCCAGTCAAGGATAGCAGTGGAATTGGAGATGATATCCGCACCCCCTGAAGCGAGGAGTCGATGAGGGGCCGCAGCGATAATGCCGGTATCAGCAACGATGGCCAGTGGTGGATGCGCCTGGAGAGAGACATTCCCCTCAATCGTGGGGACGGAAGCCCGTGCTGAGGCAATACCATCATGAGAAGCGGCAGTGGGGACGCTGATGAAGGGTTTATCGCGATTATAGGAGACGATCTTCGCGGTGTCGATCACCCGGCCTCCACCCACCCCAATAAAGAAGTCTGCATCTCGGCCGGCCTCCTCTGCCTCATCGATGATGCGGGGAGAGATCTCTCCTGCAATGAACACGCTGGTGGTATACTGCCCTCGCAAGAGCTGCTCCACGGTTGACCCGGCAATCCCCTCTGTCCGGTGACCTGTAACGATGAGTACCGAATTGCCCAGTCCCAGATCTGAGCATACTGCGGGAAGATGCTCCAGAACACCATGACCTATGACTACATCCCTAGGTAGCTGCATCCATTTGGACTTGTCAAAACGTTTATTCTTCAGTACTTGTATACCATCTCCACTCATCGGGATCATTCATGATTAGCGAGTTCATCTACAAATACTACATCGATCCCATCCGTTATAGTCAGCCGTACACTCTTGTGGATACACTTACCTACGCGATAATTCTCATTGGTGCGGTATATCTCGTCTATCGCTGGCTGAACCACGCGGGTATTCCCGTCGACGAGAAACTGGTCCTGTCCACCATTCCTTTTGTTGTTTTCGGGGGATTGCTCAGGGTGGTGGAGGATACCGGCATGATTACCTCTGATGTGCGGTTTCTCCTGGTGACCCCTCTCATCTTCTTTGTGGTCTTCTTCATCACCGTCATCGCTCTGGTCATCTCCCACCATCTCTCACAGCGGGGACGTATCAGCGAATTCACCACGGTCTATGCTGCAATCGGTATCGGTCTGGTGGTGGGGTGCGTGGCGGTGCTTGCCTCGTACGGTCTGCGATTCAGCACCATCGGGTTTGTTGAACTCTCCGTTATTCTCTCCCTCGCTTCCGTCACCTCACTCGTCCTGTGGGCTGGTATCCGTTACCTCTTCAGATGGACCTACGTCTCCTCCCCCCTCTACAGTCTTCTTATCTTCGGGCACATGCTGGATGCCAGTGCGACGAGCTATGGAATCGACCTGCACACTATCTCGTATTATGAAGTGCATGTGGTGGGGTCAGCGATCATCTCCCTCACTGGCACCGGTTTCTCCATGTTTCTCCTGAAACTGGCGGTTATTATCCCCGCGATATATATTCTCGAAGGGTACAAAAAGGAAGGGAACAGGGAACTGTGGTATGTTGTTGTGCTCTGTATGATAGTCCTCGGACTAGCCCCTGGTACCCGTGACATGGGAAGGATGGTGTTGTATGTTTAACCGGGCATTCGGAATATCGGTAGCGGTTGTTGCTGCTGTCTTTGTGATTGCCCTTGGTATGGGATTCGCTCTGGTCTCAGTGAATGAGGCAGTGGGCAGTCAGCTGATGGAATTTCTACGCAATGAGATATTTATCGGTGTCAATGACAGCGATTCTCTCACCCTTCTCGTTAAAATTTTTCTAAACAATGTTGAAGCCTGTATCCTGCTCTTTCTTGGGGGAGCCTCCCTCGGGCTGCTCACCCTCCTGATCATATCCGTCAATGGAATGGTAATCGGCGGGGTGATTGCTCTGGTTCGTGAGGAGAGAGGGCTTCTCTTCATGGCGGCCGCTATCCTTCCCCATGGCATCTTTGAGATCCCTGCATTCCTCCTGTCAGGTGCTCTTGGCCTCTCACTTGCCCGCGCTGTCTGGGACGAGATGATACGGGAGGGAGATGCTGCGGAAGTAGCTAAGACTCTCGGAATCACCTTTGTACGGATTATCCTCCCGCTCGTCACGATTGCTGCATTTGTCGAGGCATTTATAACGCCTTACATGATAACGTTAATAATTTAAGGGAGCGGTCCATGGACGAGGAATCTGGCGCTTTACCACCCAAAGAGAAATTCAGCGAATGGTATAACGACATTCTCTGGAAAGCAGAAATTATAGATGTCAGGTACCCGGTCAAGGGTCTCTATGTCTGGTATCCCCATGGATTCGCCATCAGGAAAAATGCCTACGGCGTCCTGCGTGAGTTACTCGACAGAGACCACCAGGAAGCCCTCTTCCCTCTGCTTATCCCGGCAACCGAGTTTATGAAAGAGGCGGAGCACATCAAGGGATTTGAAGAAGAGGTCTACTGGGTGACAAAGGGTGGTACCGGGGAATTAGACATCCCTCTTGCCCTGCGACCCACCAGTGAGACTGCGATTTACCCCATGTATGCCCTATGGGTGCGGTCTCATGCCGACCTCCCCATCCGTCTCTACCAAGTGGTGAACACGTTCCGCTACGAGACCAAGCATACCCGGCCCCTCATCCGTCTGCGGGAAATCACGTCATTCAAAGAAGCCCACACGGTACACACGACCTGGGAGAAGGCCGAAGAACAGGTTGAAAGTGCCGTCACTCTCTATAAGGAATTTTATGAGCGGCTGTGCATTCCTCTCATTATCTCCCGCCGCCCGGCATGGGATAAGTTTCCCGGTGCTGACTATACCATCGCGGTGGATACCATCATGCCAGATGGGAAGACCCTCCAGATCGGGACTGTCCATCACCTAGGAGACCATTTCTCCCGTACCTTCAATATTACCTATGAGGATGAAAAAGGGGAACAGAAGTTTGCTCAGCAGACCTGCTATGGAATCTCGGAACGGTGCATCGCTGCTCTGCTCAGTATCCATGGCGACGACCATGGACTCATTCTGCCTCCTGAAATAGCACCAGTCCAGGTGGTCATCGTTCCTATCGTCATGGGCAAGCGTCGGGATGAAATACTATCCTATGCGATAGCACTGGAAACGACATTGAAAGAAAAAGGATTACGGGTAAAGGTAGATGGTCGTGATATCCGTCCTGGCGCAAAATATTATTACTGGGAGATGAGGGGAGTTCCTCTGCGGCTTGAGATTGGACCCCGTGATATTGATGCCAGGGTGGTCACCGCGGTTTCACGAGATGGGATAAAAAGGACACTGCCCCGGGATCGCCTGATTGAGGATGTACGTCTCCTGTTTACCGCGTTTGAGGAGCGCCTTCGGACCAGAGCACAGGCATCATTGGACCAGCACATAACCAGGGTAACCTTAATAGACCAGATTCAGGACGCCATCGAAAAAGGGGTCGCCATCGGGCAATGGTGTGGCGGGCTGGAGTGTGCCCAGCAGATCGAGCAGCAGTCGGGGGGGAGTGTGCTCGGTACCATTTCTGGGGCAGATGAAACCCTGGGGGGCAAAGGGACTTGTGTTGTATGCGGGAGTTCGGCGACGGCTACCCTTATCGGACGCGCCTACTGATCAGCACGATGGACAATAGTATTCGACGTTGATCTCCTGCTGGTTGAAATTTCCGGAGATCACTTTTTTTCCCCGACGGAAAAACATCTTACCGCACGCGTTGCACCGCTTGGGGCGTATCCGCTCGGTTGTGCCCATGGGCACCTCCAGGCGGAATTCCACCTTCTGGGGATTAGGGTAACCCCCGGTACACTGATCCTCCAGCTGGGAGATAAGGTTCATAATCTGGAGAGGACTCACCCCCATCGCGTCAAATTTTTTAAAAATAAAATAGTGGAATACAATCCACGCCAGGTCTGACCGCTCGATGACCTCATCATAGTCCTGTGATTCACCGTCCTGGTCATCCATCACGCACCCGCATAGGGGGCAGTGACCTGAGACAAGCTCATCGACGAACACCTTCTCTAGGCATCCCGGGCAGATGATATGGTGGGCATTCACCCGTACGGTCATCCCTGAGCGCTCCTGAACGACATGCTCTCCCTCTTTACTTTTGTTGGCGGTTATATTATGCATAGTGCTGGTACGAACCAGCGATGCCGAAGGTCACCAAGTTCATGGACGGTTGATTGCCCATGGTGGATACCACGATTCGAGAAATCAAACCCTCTACAGGGTCTCGTGAGGAATTTCCCGTCTGCAATCACCCCGGCACAGAAATACCTGTGGTTATTGGCGTGGTCATTATTTAATTGTATGGATTATTACGATGTCATTTCGGGATCCGATGATTTAAAACAATATTTCTGGGACCCTGAAGTTCGCCACAAAACGGGATTTGTTGCAAGAATCGCAAAAAAAGAGAGAGATTCACTCACGCTTCCCCAGCTCATGGTCAAGCCAGAGAAATGCATGACCTTCCGGTCCGAGCATTTTTATCTTCTCGACGATCTCAGCTGCGTTCGCCTCTTCCTCGACCTGTTCTTTCACGAACCACTGGAGCAAGTTGTTGGTGGCATGGTCCTGTTCTTTGATAGCCAGATTGACAAGGTCGTTTATCCAGCCAGTTACCTTTTGCTCGTGTTTATAAGCTTCTTCAAATACCTTGAGCGGGGATTCCCATTTTACGGGCGGTGCATCAATGGCTGTCAATTTGACGGTCCCCCCCCGTTCAACAATATAATCAAAGAATTTCATGGCATGGGCCCGCTCCTCATTTGCCTGGACCCGCATATACTTCGCAGCTCCACGGAGGGTGAGTGTTTCAAAGTAGGCGGACATTGCGGTGTAGAGGTAGGCAGAATGCAGCTCACGGTTGATCTGCCGGTTGATAGCGTCCTGAATCGTTTCCTTAATCATCGATTTCACCTTGTTTCTGCACCGTAGGGTCTGCACCGCTCCTTTTAACCGTTTCCATAAAACCATTCACCTTTCAGGGAATTGGTGAGAATATCTCACCATGTGGGAGCACTGGCCACCTCATCGACGCTCATCAAGAATTCTCTGAATAGCGGCTGTCCTTCCCTCAAGTGAGATTATTTTTGCAGTAACTTTCTGATCAAATGTCGGTAATTTTGCACGGTAGAAAGCACCCAGAGCGATGGGTCCCTTGTTATTATAGTCCCATTCCCGTGCCTTCTCCATGGCACGGTCAAAGGAGGCGGATTCGTGATCCCTGAGTTCATAGACATACTGGTCGTATACATCATGAACATCGAAGAACGTGGCGCAGATCTGGAGTACATCAATAAAAGAAAATCCACGGTGAAGAATCGCTTCCCTGATGAGTGATTTCAAGCTATCAATCTTTCTGGAGTACCCCCTCCCAACAAAGGTTGCACCGGTGGCAAGCATCATTTCCAAGGGATTCAGGGGATATTCGAGAGTACCGGCGGGAGTAGACCGGCCTCGGAAACCAAGGGGAGACGTGGGGGTGTACTGTCCGGTGGTGAGCCCGTAAACCCGGTTATTATGAACAATGACCGTGATATCGATATTTCGCTTCGCACCGAAAATGAGGTGGTCGAGCCCTTCAGCGTACGCATCACCATCACCAGCACAGCAAATAACGGTCAGGTCAGGATTTGCTATCTTGATGCCCGTCGCAACGGGGATAGTACGACCATGGATGCAGTAGAAGCTATTGATGTTAAAATAATCTGCCATTTTTGCATGGCAGCCGATCCCGGTCACGAGCACCATGGTATCACGTGATATCCCCTCCGACTCAAGCGTGGAGAGTACAGCTTTGAGAGCATGCTGGATGGAAAAGTTCCCGCATCCCGGACACCAGGTGTTCTGGGTATCAGAGATAAGGGGCATACCGGTCATCCGAGCACCCCCTTGACCCGTTCCTCAAGTTCCTCGATGGTGAACGGTCTCCCATCGTACTTATGGATCTGGTGATGAATGGTAAATCCGTGCTGCAGCATGAGGGTAGCGAGCTGACCTGTTGCGTTGTATTCCACTGCGATCACCCTATCACTTCCTTCCAGTGCTCTTCTCACCTGCTCAACAGGGAATGGGCAGAGCACCACCGGTTGTACTACCCTCAGTCTGCGATGTTCGGCGACTTCCTCGCATACACCGCGGCACGAACCCCAGCATAGAAGGGTAGTCGCCGCATCGACTACTCCAAGACGGTTGACAGAAGGTATATTGGAGATCTCTTTCTCAAGTGACTGCTGTTTGCGCAGGAGCTTCTCCTGCATTATGGTGACCAGCTCAGGCCGCTCAGTGCTTATCCCCTGCTCATCATGGCAGTAGCCGTTGTATTTGACGACTGCACCCGGCGCAGCAAAGGGTATGAATGGTGAAATTCCCGATTCAGTAAGGGCATAACGCTTGTAGCTCGAACCCACCTCGGATGGGGGGGACCATTCTGGGGAGGGAGGAGAGGTAACAAGATCAAGACTGAATCCTCCCTCACTCAGGTTCTTGTCAGTGAGGATAAATGCAGGAGTCTGGTATTTCCAACCGAGATTAAGGGCGACGGCGCTCCAGGAATACGCTTCGGCAGCATTACCAGGAGCAACGATAAATCGTGGAAATTCGCCCTGGCCTGCGTGCTGAACGAAAAACAGTTCGGTTTGTCCGGA
>JAJRCM010000033.1 GCA_028678965.1 Methanomicrobiales archaeon
AAGGGAACTGGGGGATTATCAGGTCGCCCGAAGGAAGGAGTATCTTCTCACTACCCCGTGGTCGTACTGTTCATCATCCCTCGCCGGTAACACCCGCAAGTATCATGGCCTCCTTGTCCACCACAACCGAGTAGCCCTATCCACCCTCGATGAATTCCTGAACGGGCACCGCATCTCTTCGGCTTCCTATGCAGGGCAGGTGCAGGCAGAGGGATTATCACATATCCGAAGCTTCTCTCTCTATCCTCCACGGTTTATCTATGAGGTAGAGGGGGTGCTCCTGCAAAAGACGTTCGTCCTCCGTGCGAATCTTCAGATACGATACGATATCCTGGGAGAGGCCTCTCTCACCGTCGTGCCCCTCATCGCTGATCGAAGCATCCACGAGACACAGCAGGAGCTCAATTTTTCAGGGCAGACATCAGCCCATGGCGTCAGGTTTGACCATCTCACCCTTCATTCGGACCGTATGATGTTTACGGAACATCCCGATACCTACTGGAATGTCTGGTACCAGGAGGACTTCGAACGGGGTTGTTCTCACCAAGAACATCTCCATGCGCCTGGTCGGTTCTCGCTTTCCGGTGAAAACCTCTCCATATCCCTCAATGCCACGGTTCCTGAGCGTGTGCCCCTACGGGGAAGAGGAAGGGTGCAGTCACCCTCCCATCCCCTGGGATGTCTGTATCGGGCAGCCGATGATTTCTATACAGGGGAAACACTGTACGCCGGGTTCCACTGGTTCGTGGATCCATGGGGGAGGGACGCATTTGTCTCTCTCCCTGGTCTCCTTCTCACCCGCGGCCGGTTCCGCGAAGCAGAACGGGTGTTCCGGTTCTTCCAAGCTCGGATACGCAATGGCCTTATCCCCAACCGGGTGCCCGATTCCTTCACTTCGAGTGATGCCACACTCTGGTTTCTCAACGCTCTGAAACAGTATGCAGATCTCCGGGAAAGGAATGACTTTATCAGGGAGATGGTACCCTGCATCGAGGAACTGCTGGCCACATATCCGGAGAGTGGCGTCGCCACCCTCGATAAAGACCTGATAGCTGTCGCTCCCCTCTCCACGTGGATGGACACCCCCTTTACCCCGCGAGAAGGAAAACCGGTGGAGGTGAATGCCCTGTGGATCGATGCACTCCGATTCGCCCGTTCCCTGGATATTGACCCTCCCGTATCCCCGGAACATGCTGAGCGATCCTTCCGTCGTTTCTGGAACCCGGAGAAAGGATGTCTGTATGATTGCATCGATCCACCCGATCCAGCTATCCGCCCAAACCAGGTGTTCGCTGCTGCTCTGGGTGTGGTCGATCGAACCATGGAAAAGGAACTGCTTCGCACGGTCACCCACCACCTGCTCACCCCAGTGGGGTTGAGAACCCTTTCACCAACCGAGGCTACCTACCGTGGCATATGGGCCGGTGACGCGACCTACCATAATGGCTGTGTCTGGCCATGGCTCATGGGCCCGTATGTCGATGCCCTCCTGCGCCACGGTACTCCCCCTGAAAGACTCTCCCCCCTTCTCGAACCGCTCTTCGCCCATCTTCACGAGGCCGGGCTAGGAAGCATCTCAGAGTGTTTTGACGGGGACGCACCGTATGCCCCGCGAGGCTGTATCTCCCAGGCATGGAGCGTCGGTGAGGTGATCCGTGCTGCACACTTGATCAGGAGGGCGATGCAGGGGAGTGTTGCCGGATCGCCTCTATCAGTCTGAAGGGATCGCTGGATACCACCGAGGTTCCGCTGTACAGCTCCATGCCACCAATGTCCGAAGACCGCGATGCAAGGTCCCCCCTATCGACGATGCGGGTTACCAGGTGTCCCGTTGAACCGAGGGGAGGCATCAAGATTGCCAGATTGAAGCTCTGAACACCGAGGTGGTGGTAGGTGGATAGGGCCCTGGTGATGGCCGGGGGGAGACATTCCATCGACCGGGATATTATCATCACTTCTTTTTCCTTGATCGGTGTGAGATACGCGAGGATGGTAGCGTCACCGCATCGTTCCGTGAGCCCCATATGCTGGTGGGCAAGGATAAGATCCTCAAGATAGTCACTCCCGTGTTCCATTTGGTATGCTGCGACCGCACGGTGGAGGACCTCAACCGCACGGTAGGGCTCCACAGCGAGGAGCACTTGGGCATGTCCGTGGATGATGCTTGCCCCTGCCCTCCACAGGCAGTTCCACATGATGAAGGGGTAGCGTGCGGCAGGATCCTGATGGTGGGCGAGGGTGCACCAGTGGTGCGCCACGTCCAGCAGATCCCTGATCTTCTCCTCCTCCCAGAGATAAGGATCATGATCCCGGAAGATCAATACTGCATGGAGATGGTCGTACTTGGCGAGATTTGCTGCAGTAAGGCAATAGGTACCTTCCACTCTCCCAAAACGATCCGCTGGGGTCTGGGTGAGGGGATGGCAGAAAGCCCCGCCACGGCTCTTCTCTATATCGATGGCAATACCGGGATCCGCGTAGGTATCTAGAGGACGCTGTGCCCGCAGCTCATTAAAAAGAGTACTTTCGAGGGTTATCCGGTTGGTAACCCTTACAATCTGCTGTCGCTCGAACTCATGGAAGTCGCGGTCACCTGACTTCATGCCCGGGGGGATGTCGAGCTCCCCCTCCCGCACAGAGACCGTAAAGAGCCGGTCAATCAGTGATCGCGAAGGAGAAGGCAGCTGTGCGATGAGGCCAGGAAGGGAGGTGACCGTCCATAAAGTCATACCGGCACTATTCCCCTTTATCCCCAAAGATTCTTTGGCTAGGGAACTAGGATGGATAATTCCACAGTACTCCAATGAATTCCCTGCGCCGCACGTATTACCTACCCCCTCCGTTCGTCTCTCCATCCTTTTTCATTCCTACCGTTTTCAACCATCCTTACCCCTCAGTCCTGGAAAATGATTGGGAGGGATTAACATCCTCGAGAAGAATTATTCATTGAACATGGATCTGGGTGAACCTATGAGCGACATCCTTCAGCTCATCACGATTGATGAAAAGAAGGATCTTCTCTCCATGGTATGCTCATACCCCCATCGCGGGATTGCTTTCGATACTTCTCACAGGTATTGGTCATTCATAAAGGGGATTGGCATGGTGAGGAACAGCCGTTCTCGGAGGGGGGTTGCTGGTAAATGAGAGAGGAACAGGTACATCGGTCATGGGTGCGATAGAAGTCCGCGGACTGACCCGGCGGTTCGGGTCACTCACCGCCGTTGATCAGATCTCCTTCACGGTAGAAGGGGGATGCATTTTCGGGCTCCTTGGGCCGAACGGGGCAGGAAAGACCACCACCATCAGTATGCTCACCACCCTCCTTGCTCCCACCGAAGGGTCTGCGACGGTTGCCGGGCATGACATACTCCATGAAAAGGATGCGGTGCGGCGGAACATCGGGGTAGTTTTTCAGGAGCCTGCCCTTGATACCAGCCTCACCGGTCGTGAAAATCTGGATTTCCATGCCATGATGTATGGACTCACCCGTGAGGTGCGGGATGCCCGTATCCACGAGGTGCTTGATCTTGTGGAGCTTACCGAAAAGGCTGAGATACTCGTTCAGCAGTACTCGGGAGGCATGAAGCGGCGGCTGGAGATCGCGCGGGGCCTGATCCAGCATCCGCAGGTTCTCTTTCTGGATGAGCCCACGCTCGGGCTGGACGCCCAAACACGCCGCCGGATCTGGGACTATGTAAAACAATTGAATCGATCCAAGGGGGTCACCATCATCCTCACCACACACTATATGGAAGAGGCTGATTACCTCTGTGACCGGATCGCGATTATTGATGCCGGCCGGATTGTGGCCATGGATACGCCAGCAAGGTTAAAAGATCTACTGGGTGGAGATGTTATATCCCTTCAACTGAATGAAGAAGGACATACTTTTGCTACCTACCTCCAGACGCTCCCCTGGGTCAAAAACGTCACCAGCATGGACGCCCATATCACCCTCACTGTGGAGATGGGTGAGAGCAGGGTTCCAGAGATCGTGAAGCTTGGCCAGAATCATGGGGTGGACGTGGTATCGGTGAGCCTGCGAAAGCCCAGCCTAGAGGACGTCTTCCTCCAGTTTACCGGCCGCACCATACGGGACCAGGAAGGAGGGGTGATGGATCACCGCCGTGCGATTGTGACCAGGAAGGCGAGACGATGATAGAAGGAGTGGCGATCTATGTCCTCTGGCTGCGGGAGATGAAACGATTCGTCAGGGCCAAATCCCGGGTGGTGGGGACCATCGGGATGCCTATCTTCTTCCTGGCATTTCTCGGCCTTGGGTTCAACCGTGTCTCATTCCCGGGACTACCCGAAGGGGTGAGCTACATCCAGTTCCTGGTCCCTGGAATTATGGGAATGACCATCCTCTTCTCCTCAACGTTCGCCGGTATCTCAGTTCTCTGGGACCGCGAATTTGGGTTCCTGAAGGAGATTATGGTCGCGCCAGTCAGCCGGGTATCCATTGTCCTGGGGAGGATTGCGGGGGGTGCAACCACATCGATGATCCAGGGGATTATGATACTGTTCATCTCCCTCCCCCTGGGATTCCATCTCCCCGGTGGAAGTGAGATCTTCTTCGCCCTGATCTTTATGGGTCTCATCTCCGTCATCTTCATCAGTATGGGGCTGATTTTTGCTTCGAACATGCACGATATCCACGGCTTCAATCTGGTGATGAATTTTATCGTCTTCCCCCTCTTCCTTCTCTCCGGAGCTCTCTTTCCGGTGGAGAATTTCCCCGTGCCCGTCCGAATCCTCGCCTATCTCGATCCTCTGACGTATGGCGTTGATGGACTTCGGTGGGGTCTGCTCGGAATATCCTCACATGGGCCATGGATTGACGTGGGGGTGCTCCTTGCATCATCCATCCTGATGATAGCCCTCGGTGCGTTCTTCTTTGAACGCTGCGAATGCTAGGGGGTATTTTCAGGGAAGACGCAGATGTCGCTTCAGACTATCGACCGTCTGGCAGGTGCTCTCCCTGGGACATCCCTCACCCACCGATGGCTGGTGACCCTGCAGCACCCGGAATATCTCCCCCATTGCCCTGCCATGGGATGGCCCATAGCCACCTTCAAGAATCAGCGCAAGAGGACCCTCCACCGCATCCAGCAGGATGGAGGTGAGGTGTGCATAGTCTTCAGGTACAAGGTTCATGGAGCTTAAGGGATCGTCATAGAGTGCATCCTGCCCGGCGGATACAAGGCACAGGTCGGGCTGGAAGCGAAGGAGAGCAGGGGAAAAAACTTCGGAAAACACGAGCTCGTAATCGCTGAGAGTAGAACCTCCTTCGAGAGGCGCATTGATGGTGTATCCCTCTCCCACCCCTTCACCTGTTTCACTCCAGTGACCGGTACCCGGAAAGGCAGCCCGGTCGTGAACGGAGCAGTACAGAACCCGGTCAGATGTGTAGAAAGCATGCTGTGTCCCATTGCCGTGATGGAGATCCCAGTCTACAATGGCCACACGGTCTACCTCCCTGAGTGTAGCTGCTGCCGCGATGGCAACATTATTCAGGATGCAGAATCCCATGGCGAAGGACCGTTCCGCATGGTGCCCGGGGGGACGCACCAGGGCTGCACAGTGCTCCCCGTCCCTGCACCGTTCCGCCGCGGCAATCGCCGCTCCGGCAGCATACAAGGCAACCCCATATGAATGGGGGGTGAGATAGGTGTCGGGGTCGATCATCCGGAAGGTTCGTATCTCCCTGCAGCTCCGCTCGATCCATGCGAGGTATTCCCTGTCGTGGATACGCCCCGCCTCCTCTTCCGATGCCCTGCGGGGTGGAAACCTCCTGAGAGTAGCAGGGACAACAGACAGCACAGCCTGCAATCGTCGCTGGTTCTCGAGATGAGAAGGGAGATTGTGGCGTGAAAACTCCTCCCCGGTAATCACCGAGCACTTCATAGTCTGGAATCCGACCTCCGTTCCTGAATAGACTTCTCCCCGTAATGAGGGAAAAAAAGTTCGGTGGCCAGGGATTGAATTGGATCAGATGATGGTGGAACTCAGTTCTGCCGGATACGGCTCAAAATAGGTTTGCTGGAGGAGGTAATCCTCATCGTACTGGAGAGCCCATTTTTTGATAAGGTCCCGTGGCTCCTGAACGGAAATCAGCCCTTTGCGGAACCGCTCAATGGCCTTGTTGAACTGCTTCCGCTCCGGTTCGGTGACTGCATCCTCGAGGTGGCCAAGGGCATGGGTGAGTACCGCAATATGCGAGGTGAATCGAGGAGGTTTGGCGAGAGCATGCAGTAATCGGTCCTGGTACTCACGTATCACCGTATCAAACGGTCTCCTCTCACGGTTTGTGATGAGCCGGGTAAGAATCCGGTATTCCTGACGATGATACGCAGTGAGGAGATATTTGTTCTCTGCATGGAACTGGACGATATTACTCTTTGACTCGTGGTTACGGATGGCGTGAAATTCAGCGGACGTGAAAATACTGGTAAGGAAATGGTCTCTTTTGCGCGGATCTTTCAGATGAAGTTCATCGGTGATTACCGCGAAGGGAAACTTCGTCACTACCTGTGACGCAAACAACCCCATTCCCTTCTTCAGGGGACGATGTGCGACAGCATCGGCAAATATCCCTGCATTCCGTAATCCGCAGCTGGGTGAGCGATCTTTGAGAATGATACCATCCACGAAGGGGCTGGTATCCAGAAACCGTGTTGAAAAATCCTTCAGCG
>JAJRCM010000163.1 GCA_028678965.1 Methanomicrobiales archaeon
ATATAATATTATCTTTTTAGATATTATCGTTTAAAATGATAGAATTTTCAAATTATGATATATATTATATTATTTTAGTATAATGGACAAAATTTCCAGGTTTTGAGACAATCGTTTAATGGAACTTATTATCATCACTAAAAACCTCGTAGGCTCTCAATTGATGAGGAGCTACGAAGGAAAGGAAACGGTAGGAGATTGACCATTAGGAATTGAGGGAACACATGATCCTGAGGACCAATGTATACCTTACATGGACCTTAAAATTCTTCGAAACCCCGGTGCAGTCCTGCTTCTTGTGCACACTTAATTACATACGAGAATTCCTCACGGGTAATGGGTCGCTGTATCAACTTTAACAGCGGGTTCTTTTTGATATCTTCAGGTAGGATCGCTCGTGGCCAGCGGTACTGGTCCATAATATTCACGTAGGCATCATGGGAAATCTCATCAGCAATGAACCGCATCACCAGCTCACTGCTCGCCAGGTTATGGGGGAGGACGAGATGACGGATGATCAGGCCCTGTATTGCGATACCATGTTCGATAACGAGGTCACCTACCTGCCGCTGCATTTCGTGCAGAGCAGCCTGCATCACCTCGGGGTAGTGGGGGGCGTGGGAGAGGGATAACGCGATATCCTCCCTGCCATATTTTGCGTCAGGCATGTAGATATCGATGATTCCATCGAGGAGCCGGAGGGTTGTCACCGAATCAAACCCACCGCTATTGTACACCAGCGGTAGGGAGAGACCATTCGTTGCGGCAATTACCAGCGCTTCGATGATCTGGGGAACCACATGGCTCGGGCTCACCAGATTGATGTTATGGCAGCCCCTCTCCTGGAGACGGAGCATCATCTCACCAAGCTTCTGACAAGTCACTTCTCTCCCCACCCCGCACTGGCTGATATCATAGTTCTGGCAGAACTCGCACCTGAGGTTACAATGGGTAAAGAAGATGGTGCCTGAACCGTTCCTTCCGACGAGCGGTTGTTCTTCGCCAAAGTGTGGTCCATAACTCGCCACGACAGGAAGCGCACCACTCCTGCAGTAGCCCCGCTCATCCGCACGCCGGTTGACCCTGCACTCTCTGGGGCACACGGTGCATGAGGAAAGGATATCACACGCCCGATGAGCTCGTTGTGCGAGCTCACCACGCTCCAGGAGCGCACGGTATCGTGGCAAAGTGTTCATAGCAGGGAGAGAAGGTACCGATGGAAAGATGAGGAGGAATACCCTTTGCTCATAAGCGAACCGACTTCCCGTTATCCTCAATCCTTCCGTTCATAGCGATAACACTTCTCGATTCTTTCAGAGATCCAGCAACGAGGGCCGGGATATTCAGGTGCATCTCGAGAGCCTGTATGTCGCTCAGGGCAGCATTGGTAGCTGGTCGGAGGGGAACTGCACGGCAGGCGAGATCACCCTGCTGACCGGAATAGGTGCCGATGGTCTTCGCGAGGTTGATGATCTCTTGCTTGTCATAGGTAATCAGGGGACGAATGATGGGAATCGTTGCCGCGGAGGAGATAGTGGCAAGATTCGGGAGGGTCTGGGACGCGACCTGTCCCAGATTTTCGCCAGTCACCAGGGCCAGCGCGCCGGTCCTCTCTGCCAAGGCACTTGCCGCTCTGATCATGAATCTCTTGCAGATGACACAGCACACTTTCGGCAGTTCCGATTGTTCTTTCATGGCATCAAATAACCGTTCACTGCTTATCACCTGCATGCGGATTGGGTGACCAGGGCACCAGGTGGAGAGACGTCTGAGATTCTCGACGGCCGTGGAGAAGACATCTGAACCACTCCACCGCCCCCCGTCTACAAAGAGGGCCTCCAGGCTGCATCCACGCTTCATCATCAGCCATGCTGCGACTGGTGAATCGATTCCTGAGGAAAGGAGACAGAGTACCGTACCCTGTGTTGTCAGGGGGAGCCCTCCCGGACCAGCTATCCGATAGTCACAAATGAACCCTCCGCTCTCTCGAATTTCTACGATCAGCTCGTAGTCCGGATGGGTGAGGTTCACACTGACCCCTGGTATCACTTTTTGGATCTCCGCCCCGATGAGTGCAGCGAGCTCCTGACTGGAAGGCCCAGTCTTGAGCTGACGTTTAACTCTGACTGCGAAGGACTGCCCATGTGAAAGTGCGTTTTTCGCACGTGTTGCCGCAGCTGGAATGAGGAGTTCAGGATTATTCGTTGTCTGATCACAGATACCCGCATCTATCACACCGAAGACCCGTGCCACTGAGCTCACCATACGGTTCATTTCTGATCCATGGATCAGGATCCGGCCGCGGGGGGTCTCGATATGGTGATCTATTCCCTCAGCGCGGAGTGCGCGGTGGATGTTGTCAGTGAGAATACGGATGAAGTGACGCTTCACTGGCTCGCTTTTCAGGAAGAGCTCCCCATACCGCACCATGACTATTTTGCTGGTCTCATACCTTTCGTTTGTCATTTCCCACCCTTCTGCGTCCACTTTGAGAGAGGCAGATGTCTTGTGAACGTGAGATGCTGCCAGTATGAGAATCGTTCTCATCAGATTTCACTTTTGCCACGTCGTATCGTATAGAAATCTCTTTAATTCAACAGGCGGAAAATTAATGAAATGGCTAAGAAAGCAGTAAAATCCGCAGCGCCCTCAGAACCGATCAAATTATTTTACATTTTCTATAACCAGGAGCGCTGGAATAACTGGCTTACCTCTCTACGGGAGGCGAGTTTTGAGGTGGATCCGAAAAGCGAGGAAATGCCAGAGGGATTCAGAATACTCGACAGTTTCTCAGAGGATATCACCCTCTCTGTCCTCAAGATCATGCGTCTCTTCCAGAACAAACGATTCGGCAAAGAAGAGGCCTTGGAAAAACTCATCCAGGTCGAGCAGATCGTCATGGCTGATCCTCCCGCTGATCTTGAAGAGATCATCGAACTCCTCCAGCTCCCCAAAGCAGTGCTCTTTGCATCATGCAGGACCTTTGTGGGGGGTACCTTTGAACGCGATATGAAAGCGCTTGTCAAGAAAGGCCGTGAGATCGTGGAGAAGGATCTGGAAAGAGCCCTGGAGATAGGTGCCCAGGTGGGGGCAAACGTTATCGATGGTGCGACCTGCTGTAAAAAATACATCAAGGACGATATCGAGCAGCCGACCCTTTTCGATGAATGGCTGATCGAGTGTGAGCGAATGAGCGAGGCAATGGGATCACTCAAAGACTTCGATGAGGTTGCCGGAGAGGACTATTGATTGCCGGAAAAGCCCGTTTCAAAGCGGCTAAAAAGATTGAGAAAGCGGCCGGATACCATATTCCAGATAGCGCCTTTCATGCTGGGTTCCTGGAGGCCGTCACCTCCCGCGTCAACTTTGAGTATCTTGACGGACCGCTCCGCGAGCAGCTCCTCCAATTCTTCCGTGAGTTTTTAAGCTGCGAATGCCGTGACCGGCCTCTGTGCGGGTGTCCGGAGAAGCGATTCGTTCGCCGGATCATCGAACTCAGAGAAGATGGTCTGGATCATCACCAGATTAGCAGTGTGCTCCTGGAAGAGTACGGGATTAACCTGTATCCTGCTGATATCCTAAGCTTTCTGGAAGACAGCGTCCACCTGCTCGAGGCGGTAAAGGACATTGCGGAGCTCCAGGGAATGAAGCCAATCGTCGCAGATACCGAACGCCATATCCAGCGAATCGTGCGGTAACCCATCCTCAGGTGTAGTACTTATCCAGCAGGTGCGGCCAGGGAAGCCCGAACTGGTGGATCAGGTCGCGGACATCTCGGTACATCTTCGTATCAAGCCGGAATAAGAGGGTAAAATAGATAATCGCACCGACACTGACGGTCCCCAGGAGGATGAAGGGGTTCGATGCGGGAATTACCTGGTTGAGGAGTGCGACGGCACCGGTCATCACCCCTGCAGCAAGGGTGATATGGGCGATGGTCCTCCATTCAAACGATACGGCAATACGGTTTCGTAATGATAGGTAGCCTAGGAACGCATTGAGGGCTATTGCTACTAAGGTGGCCACTGCAGCACCTGCGATACCCAGTACTGGAACGAGCCCGATACCCAACAGAATATTTACCGCAGCCGAGACCGCGGTGATCTTGAACGAGACCTTTGGCTGATCTATGGCATTCAGGCACATGATCTGGAGGGACATAAGGACACTGATAATCTGCATGGCAAGGAGAATAAAGAGGGCACCACTTCCTGCCTGGAACTCCGCTCCATACAGATGGTACAGAAGGACATCTCCCAGTATCCACCCACCGGCACAGACCGGAATAGCCAGCAGGAGTGAGTAGGAGAAGGCCCGTGCAACAGCCTTTCTAATATGGTCAGTAGCTCCCATAGCACTCCACCCGCTGATCTTGGGGTAAAGAACTGGCTGGATGGCACTGGCAGTAAAAGTTGCCGCTGAGGTGAGCTGGAGTGCGGTGCGGTAGATGCCCACATCGGCATTGGTCAGGAAATATCCGATCAGGATTACATCAGAGAAGCTGAAAACAAGGTTGCCCCCCGCAGTGAGGAAGATCCAGAACGAGAAGGTGAGCAGACTTCGTATATGCCACCGCTGGAACCACGTGAAGCGGAGATCAAGACACCACCAGAACAGGATTCCACCAGCGACCATACCGGCAATGAATCCCCCAAAAAGTCCTCCCAGGCCATACCCCAGGAATACGGCAACGATTTGAATGGCAATCCGGGTGAAATATGTTAAAAATTCCCCACCTTTCACTATCCCTACTTTCCCTGCCCCGTATACCCCTACCGAAACACTGCTGTAGAATACCCCGGTAAGCAGTGCGATAAGGAGTGGGAGGAAGAGACCTGCGGAAGAAAGGTCCACAAGGAATGGCTGGATCAGGAAAAGCACCGTAATGGAGACGATGAGGAGCCCAATCCGGAGCACAAGGAAGGCAGAATAAAATGCATTTTTCTCATGTCCCTCGCTGATGCGTTTGACGGCAGCACCTCCAAATCCCCCGTCGCCAATGAGATCAATGAGGCCATAATAGGCAAGGAATAGGAAATACCCCCCCAGGATGGCCGCTCCCAGCGTATGGGCAAAATAAAAGGTGGCGGCATATCCGGTCACGGTAATCGCGAGCAAAGAAATGAGCGATACGACACTCTGTCGTTCGATAGGCCTCACTGCCATAATCCGACCGAGGCACGAGGCGATAGATTTCACCTTTCAATATCGAACGGCAATGGATTAAATAGTATTGAAGTTCAGATAACGCCCATTTCAGCCAGCCTGCGGGGGAGGTACTCTTTGGTCACAAAATCCAGCCCCCGGGCGGCAAATGCCTGCTGCTCAGATTTCAGCTGCATGTCAAGCTGAAGGTTAATCTGCTGACGCCAGTACTCGGTATTGAACCGGGGGTCGGTGAGTTCCGCTTTCAGTGCGTCTCTATCCTGGTCTGTCAGCTTATCGGAGGGAAGATTGTAGTCCCGGATGTCGGTGGGTTGCACCCCTACAAATTTTGCGGCGGGGGTGGCGAGGAGTTCTGACATGTGGGCACTCTTAATGGCACCATAGGCTACACTGGCATAGATGCGATACGACCAGGGATCGCCATCAGTGAAGACAACCACCGGAAGATGGAACCGCTCATTGATATTGTGGAGAAGTCTCCTCGTAGAACGGGCTGGCTGTCCTTTGAGGTGGACGAGGATTGCCCTGAATTCCCGGTCGAATCCATTCTCAATCAAGCGTGCATACATCCCACCGGTCTCGATAGCAACCACAAAGGCAGCATCGTGGTCGAGGAACTCAACAGTGTCCATATTATTCGGTATCTGATAACCTGCCTCCCCCACCTCGTCCTGGCAGTGAAGGATGCGGTCTCCCCGCCTCGTGCTCTCTTTAAGCCGTATAGGCCCGAAAATACTTGCTCCATCCTCTTCGGGTCGCAGGTGAAATGCCTCCCGCTGGAGATCGGCAAGGATCTCCAGATCCTCAATGAGGTAGTTGCTCTCATCCTGTGATTCGAACTTCGCCCGCTTCCAGCCCTCAGTGATGTAGTACATCTCCCTCAAAGTCGATGAGCGGTTTTCCTTCAGCTGCTGTTTGATGAATCCGATGACATACGCCATCTTCAGAAGGTGAATAGCGCTCTTCTCGGTAGTGGCCGCTCGCAGACTCTCCTTCTCCCCATATCTCCAGACCTCGCTGGATTCATCAAATTCAATATTCTGTTTCGTCCTGGTAGGAAGACGGATTGAGGGTATCTCTCCGCCGCTCATCTGGTTGTACCAGGTCAATGCGATCCCCAGCAACCGTTCCAATGCCAGATCATTAAGTGCCTTTTTAGACATCGAGATCCATCACCACCTTCTGGGATTCCTCCACACCACGAACATCGAGGTGCCCTCCCCCCGTACCAGTATAGCTTGCCGCCCATGCAGCCCCAGGAGCTATCTCACATTTCCACACCCTTGTGTGATCTTCTCCCGTGGTTTCTGAGAAATGAGGAGGGGGTGTCACATCGGGTGCAGCATCATGAGAGACGTCGTAGACTGTAAGGGAGAGGGGCTGGGCAGTATAGTTCAGCACCTCAATAGTCACCCGCCCATTCCTTGTTTGCTTCTTGGTTAGCAGTTTTTTCATGATCCTCCCTTCGATAGGCATTATGTTGAGGGTTGGCCTCTCTACGACCTCACTCACCTTGGCTGCTATTTCTGGGATGATAGCGCAGATAGCCCTTGCACGGTCATCCGCCACTTTCTTCCTGTCCCTTCGGGAGAGAAACAGTTTCAGTTCCCGCCCCAGCTCCTTCAACACGAGGTCGATTTCCTTCTCAATCTCCGAAATCGAGGCAATAGCATCCTTACTCTCGCTGGTGAAGGGAACATTTGTTGAGGCCACATGGACGAGAATGATAATCGGGCCTACGGGTAGGGTCTGCTGGGAGATCCCATATTGCTTCCAGTTGATGTCCGCCACCATATTGGTGATCGCGCACGCCCCTTGCTGGTACATCAGAGGGACTCGGTTTGCAAACCTGAGAATCTGCCCTTTTTCATCAGCAGGGAGTTTTCCGCCATACCCGATAGCTGCTTCGATAACAAACGGATGTCCGCTGTAAACCGAACTTGGGCGTGTCCGGGCAGCAACGAAGTCGAGCTGGAACTCCTTGTCAAGGCTCCGCCGTATCAGATCCTCTCCAATAGGAGAGAGGCACTGGGTGGCAGGGGGGGCCGGAACCGCAACAGCCTGCATCGCATCAATCAGACGCTTCTGGTCGTCTGGCTGGAGCGATTCGGTGAGTACTGAGCAGGCGAGCCGTGCACGGGTACAGATTTCCGCAGCTGCCTTCTTTCCGACACGGCTGAAACTATCGACGAGAAAGGTCTCCAGCGGAACTCCCTTATGGGCAACAAGCATCCGTTTGAGTGTTCCCAGTTCGATCCCGTGAGGATGGGGCTGTATGGCTTTCGGGCAGGCAATTGGTTCATCGGTAACCCGCTCAAATACTGCTGCTTCTCCATCGATAGTAGCGGAGATACGGGCATGCGGATTCACAATAGAAGTAAATTTGAGGTATTCGAGTAATTTTTTTCGTGCAGCAAGGGTACTTTTAAACTCTATCTCCACCCGCGTTCCATGGGTGCGATCCCAGTCAACTTCTCTCTGTAATCGCACCTCCGGTTCGTTGGTTTCAGTTTTTATCTGGAGTTCGAAGCGGTGCGCTTTCACTTTAGAATCTGTCCGGGAAATGATCACTGCTGGCATTCCGGTCGTAAGCTGTGCATAGAGAATGGCCGCGCTGATCCCTATCCCCTGCTGCCCCCGGCTCTGTTTGATCTGGTGGAACCGTGACCCATAGAGGAGTTTCCCAAAGACCGGTGGTATCTGTTCGGGAACAATCCCCGGGCCATTGTCTTCCACGCTGATGCGGTAGACATCTTCCGCAACTTTACGGATATCGACAAAGATATCGGGAAGCACCCCCGCTTCTTCACAGGCATCGAGCGCATTATCGACCGCTTCTTTTACAGTGGTGATAATGCCCCGGGTGGGAGAATCAAAGCCCAGGAGATGCTTGTTCTTTTCAAAAAATTCGGCTACGCTGATGCTTCGCTGCTTTTTTGCGAGCTCCTCAGCGATTGCCACTCCCTTTCACCTCTGCAATAGCCTCAGCTACCACCAATTCCCGCTGTTCTCCGGTGTGCAGGTTCTTGAGAGTGACGGTGCCCGCCTCCGTCTCCCGCTTTCCGAGAATGATAGCAATGTCGGCGTCACGGGAAAGGTGTGCCAGCTGTGTGGAAAGACCACGGTCACTGAGGTCAGTGAGAACACAGATACCTTCCTTTCGGAATAACCCTGCAACTTCTGTTGCATACCGACGGCTGTCTTCAGTGCAGGCGATCCCTATAACTATCGGCCGTGCCGTAGCCACCTCTCCAATGGATACCACCACCCGGTCAAAACCTATGGCAAACCCGCAGGAGGCGACATCATCCCCTCCGAAGAGATGTGCAAGGCGGTACGCTCCTCCTCCTATGATCTGGTTCTCCGCACCAAGGTTATCAGCAAACCCCTCAAATACCATTCCGGTATAATAGTCAAGACCACGAGCGATTCCAAAGTTGAAGCTATAGTCAATCCCGGCGAGGTCCAGCAGCTGGAATAGCCGTTCTATGCGAGTTCGCTCCGGAATACTCCCCGTGATAGCGAACAGATCCTCGAGGCTCGAACAGGTGGCAAGACCAAGGAGCTGGTCAAGGAGATGCTCTTCGTGAATGCTACAGAGATGAGATTCCAGCCCGCTGAAATCCCTCTTATCGAGGAATCCCATGGTACTCCGCTGGAGACGGGGGTCGAGACTGGAGAGGAGCTGTTTCATAGGGGCAAGGTGGCCCACTTTGAGTTCATACCCTACCCCAGCGGCACGCAGAACGGCATCAGCAACTGAAATAACCTCGGCATCAGCAAGGGCGGAGTCTGCCCCTATCAACTCCACGCCGAATTGCCAGAATTGCCGGTATCGCCCTTTCTGTGGTCTCTCGTAACGGAAACAATCAGAAAAATAGTACCACCGCAGTGGTTTGGGAATCACCCGTGCCTCATTGACATACATACGGAGGACCGAGGCAGTGACTTCTGGTCGCAGGGCAAGCTTCCGGCCACCTTTATCTTCAAAGATATACATCTCCTGGATGATCCCTTCACCAGAGCGCATTGTGAAGATCTCAAGTTCCTCAAAGATGGGTGTGCATACCTCCCGATAACCCCACCTTCTCGCCTGATCCCGCATCGTTGACTCAATCATCCTGCGGCGTTCCATCTCCTCAGGAAGGAAATCTCTCGTTCCCCGGGGCTTCTGCAGCATAAAAAACTCCTGTTATAATTTATTGTGCACCTTTATCTTTTTTACACCTGCAGCGTCCCAAAAAACGCTCCAAGGCCGTTTCATTTGTCCATATTCGCTCCCTGACAATCCTTCCCTGGAGATATAATGCTCCACAGATAAGGCCCAGGCCCAAGAGTTCATTCCCATAGATGGAGAACAGGAACCCAAGAAGGGAGACAGCGGCATACATAACTCCGTAATATGCCGCCTTCCTGAAGCCGGGCAGTAATGTTTGAAGGAAGAGGCGGGCATCTCTGAACCAGAGAAAATAGGTGCAGATGACGCCAAAACCAGCGATATAGGTGAGGTAGGTCATGGTATTATACTACTTTATTAGCATCGCACTTCATACTTAACGTAACCCATGCACTCTCTTGCGACGATACGGAATGTGCTGGAAGAGGTGCGTAATGGAACGGTCACCCTCGACGAGGCAGAGCGGAGAATTTCCGGTCTTCAAATGGAGGTGGTTGAGGATATCGCCCGCTTGGACTTGGGTCGACCGGTACGTTGCGGTACGCCGGAGATAATACTCGCAGAGGGAAAGGAACCAAAGGACCTTGCCTCTATCGCCGTCCGCCTGACCCGTGCCTCGGGAAGGTGCATCATCTCCCGGGTCGGGGAAGATCACCTTTCGGTGGTGAGTGCCCGATGCAAGGAAGAGGGGATCGAGATGGAGGTAGAGAAGGCGGCGAAAATGGTGATACTTTCCTGCGGGGTTAATCGCCCGGTACAGAGAGGAGTGGTTGCCATTCTCACTGCCGGCACCGCTGATATCCCGGTTGCAGAAGAAGCACGCGTCATCTCCCTGGAGATGGGATGCACGGTGAGGATCGCCTATGATGTCGGGGTCGCCGGTATCCACCGTCTCTTCTCCGCTCTTAAAGGCATGACTGATGCCCATGTCTACGTAGTGGCAGCGGGAAGGGAAGGGACCCTCCCCGCGATTGTGGCTGGTCTCGTGGATAGTCCGGTGATTGGGGTTCCCGTTAGTTCTGGGTATGGGCATATGGGAAAGGGCGAAGCAGCACTGGCAAGCATGCTCCAATCATGCTCGGTGCTTGCTGTCGTGAATATTGATGCCGGGGTAACTGCAGGGATATTTGCCGCCCGTATCGCGAGAATGGTGACAGAACATGAGTAGGGGATTCTATATCGGGCGGTTTCAGCCCTACCACAATGGACACCAGTCGGTACTGGAACGGATTGCAGAGCAGGTTGATGAAATCGTGATAGGGGTAGGCAGTGCCCAGCTTAGTCATGAACTGGAAAATCCGTTCACCGCCGGTGAACGGGTACTGATGATCACCAGATCGCTTACCGGTCTTCATTGTCCGTTCTATGTGATCCCCATCGAGGATATTCAACGTAATGCCCTGTGGGTCGCCCACGTTCGATCCATGACTCCCCCGTTCGATACGATTTACTCCAATAATCCCCTCGTCATGCAGCTGTTTGCGGAAGCAGGCTGCACGGTCTGTGCGACCGAAATGTACCAGCGTGACACGCACAGCGGGACCGAAGTCCGAAACCGTATCCTCAAAGGGGAACCTTGGGAGCACCTGGTACCCAGGGCGGTTGTTCAGGTTATCAAAGAGATTCGCGGCATTGAACGGTTGCAGCAGATTGCTAAGAAGGATTGAGGGAGCAGCGTGGAGTATCGGTGGGAATTGAAAGACTGGGTGACGGTTCCGGGCATTCTATTTGGTGGAATCGTACTGGGACTGATAGTTCCTGATCGGATTTTTTTTGTACCGATTGGGATTTGGGGATGTGTGATCGGTTCCTTTGTTTTGGCATATCTCGCGTACCTGCAGCCAAAAAAGGACATCGTCTCGCTTCTCACACCCCTGTATGCGGTTCTCATCTTTGCCAACCCGGACTTCAATCAGGTGAACCTCCTCCCGATCCTCTACGCTGTAAGCCTCACCGTACTGGTAATACGACTGAAGTGGCGGTTTTCATCAGAAAGAAAGGGTGATGAGAGACAACCGCGCTATGATAATGAAGGAGAGGGGGACGATGAAGAATTTCCTGACTAGGTATCTCCAGAACATGAGGAATATTTTTCCTGCACTGCCTCATCAAACAGCCCATCAGATTGCGTTTGCATTTCTCACCTTCAAAATGGGGCTCTATGAAGACTCCATAGAACGCTGCAAAAAATCTCTTCATCTGTTACAAGGGACTCCCGTGCCTTCGGCATTGCTTACTGCCCTCACGATCCTCAGAGAACGTTCTGCTGACCTCGCTGCTTTACGGGTGCAATCCTCAGGTCTGCCCGAGTTCAGTCACGAGGAGCGACCTTACCTCGCTCTGGATATTGCACCTGGCTCTGTGGATGACCCCACCCATCTGACCATAAGCAACAGCCTGATCCTTCTCTATGCTGTGGCCCTCATCACCTCCCCTGATGACACCCAGGCACTGGAAGAACAGGAGCGGTACGTTATCCAGATCCTCGCGACCTACAAGCAGCTGATCAATCTATGATGGAGGGGATGTCCTATCAGAGTGAATCCAGGCTGACCCGATCAAATTCCTCTGCCATCTGCTGGATCTCTTTTACCCCAAATGCTGTCTGAACGGAGATGAGATCAATACTGATCGCAGCATCGCAAACATAGTCAAGGATATCAATGGAGAGCTCTCTTTTTTCCCTGCTCTTTCGTAGCTGGTCAACGAGAAAAGATATCTTCTCCGGTGGTTCCATGCGCAATTTCGCCAAAGCGATCACACAGAGATGGATACGGGTGAGGTTTCTATCCGTCCCGGTAATCGTATCAAAAAAATTGCGGATGACCTGCGCCTGGAAGATCTCGCCACCCATTATACAAACATCACTTAATAATAGTATATATAGTTAATGCCAATTATCAACCTCCAAATTGCCATTTTTAGTCCTTCAATTCAAAAAATAAGGGATATTTAAGGAAAATCACTGTAAATCTGGTCAGTCTCAGTCAATCCCTAACCAGGAGGGACCGGTCCCTCTGGATTGAGGAGTACTGAGGTCTCGAGCCCGATGAATCCCAGGGATGCCAGGGCCCCGATGGTGCCCCTTCCTCCGGCCAGATAGATCGCCTCCTCTTCAGCCAGTACCCATGCCTCATCATTCGTTACCAGGGTGGTTCGTACCCGTTCACCAAAGTGCCGGAGATTCTGACTGACCATGAAACCTTTTTTCACGGCAATTCCCCACTGGCCAGAATACGATTCATCAGCCACAAAGGCATGGGATCTGGCGATGATGGTATCAAAGAGAGAGGGTTCAAGAGCCAGCTCGATGAAGCTCGCGGCATTGCCAGCCGTTCTTCCCTCGTGTGCGGGATTCAGCATCACCACTCGGTGACCGATAGGAATGACCCCGCGGATGGTGCTCAACACCTGGAGGAGGGCCAGGGCGATGGCGAAGGTCGCACCCGCATCCTGGCAATCGGTATCATCAATGCCCACTGCACCGTATGTGAGTGCCCGGGTTGTCACCTCCCCCTCAACAAGTCCACCGTTCCGATCCAGCTGAACATTGCATACCCCTTCTGCCTGGCTCATCATATCTGTCAGCGAATACGCTGGTCCACCCAGGCACCGTATTCGCTGAGTAATGGTACCGTCACTGTTCTTTCGTACCCCAACTACCCCTACCGCGGGTTTGGGATGGAGACCGATTACCGCCTCTTCCTCCCCCATCGATGCACATTCTCGCAGCAAGGTCCCATCTCTCGATACACAGGTGAGAACCCCACCGGAAAGGCGGTGGTGGTATTCGCAGAAAGCTGCACAGCTCCCGCTCAGGCATTCATGGTATATCTCCACCTTATCCCCATCGAGCGTGGTGAAGATCCTCCGACAGGCACTCTGGGGGATAGCGCTTCGTGAA
>JAJRCM010000164.1 GCA_028678965.1 Methanomicrobiales archaeon
GGAGGCAGACCCTCGTCGCTGTACTGTTCATCGCCATCTCACCGGAGCTCGTCTATTTCTCCCGGTTCCTGCGGCACGATATCTTTCAGCTGGCCTTCACCCTCCTTCTCCTCGTCGCCCTTCTCCTCTACCACCGATCAGGGGAACTCCGATATGCCCTTCTTGCCGGCCTCGCTGCCGGTCTAGGAATGTGCTGCAAGGAGGATATGCCTCTCATCCTCCTGATCTTTCTATCGTACGGGATCTACCTCCTTCTCTCCCGAAAAGTGCACCTCCCCAGCCAGTGGAAACGGGATGCGGTTCTCTCTACTCTCCTTTTTTGCGGAACGATGATCCTTTTCTACTCCTCGTTCGGAAACCACTGGGAGGTACTGTTTGGACAAATTGCCGATGTCGCATTTATCCAGCAGGAGGGCCTTCTTGCGGCGATCAATCAGACCGGATGGTACCAGGCGGTGGAACACTGGGCCTCCATGCACGGGATCTGCCGGATCTGCGGTCCATGGTTCTTCTACTTTCTTCTTCTCATTCTCTATGAGCTCCCTATTCTCATCCTCGCCGTTATGGGGATCATCCAGTTCATAGGGAAGGATAGCACCATCAGGCATGCGATTGCACGGGTGTGGGGTACTGACCGCAGGGCATCACCCACCACCGCAGAGCTTGTCGAACGAAGCCTTGTCCAGATCAGAGGGCCAAAGGGCCTCCAAAAACAGGAGGAATTCATGCGATTCTCCATCTACTGGCTCCTCCTCTCTCTTGGTGCCTACGCGTATATCGGAGAAAAAGTTCCCTGGCTCGTGCTTCACCAGCTCCTCCCCCTGATCTTTGTCTCTGTTTATGCTATGACGCAGCGGAAAGCTATCGTTGCTGTTCTCTTCTCCATTTTCCTCATTCTCTGCCTGTGGCATGTTGCCTTTGTACCTGCCGATGTGAATGAGCCCGTTGTCCAGGTGCAGAACTCAGAAGATCTCCGCACGGTGATGGTGCTCATCGACAATGCTGATACGGTGGCGATTGCTTCCAGCAATTACTGGCCCCTTCCCTGGTATTACCGGGGAGAGCGAGCGGATAAACTAATTTACTATGGATCGGCACTCGATGCTGGGCGGCTCACTTCTCTCAAGGCAGATATGATCATCACCTATGATGCAGAAAGTTACGAATCTCTTCCCGGTTTCACCAAAAAAACCTATAAAATCAATTACTGGTTTTCGTATTATGATAACGAAAACCGGTTGCTTGAGTACTATGTTAAACGGGACGGGAAGATGGGGAGCATGAACTTTGATGTGTTTACCAGAATACCGGAATAGCTCCCCTTTTCTCAGTCCACCTCGCAAGATGAGATCTTTTTGTCAGAATATATCCAAAAAAAGAAAGTAACTGGGACTCCAATTATCCAAGTTCATCCCAGCGGAAGAATTTCCGGTATACCAGGACCCCGATTGCGCCAATCACCACAATCCCCACACCGATGAGAATATAGGTGGGATTGACGCCAGGAAGGGCAAGTCCACCCTCCCCCAGCTCTTTCCTGAGATTCGCAGAGAGATTGAGGGCATCCTGGGCTTTTATCTTTGCATCAGCTGCCTGTGTTGTTGCCATGGCATTATTACCCCCATTTAAAGAGGTTTTGGCCATGGAGAGTGATGTTGAAGCCGCATCGTATTTACTGGTGATACCCAGAAGGCGGGGATCGGTGGTGCTGATGCTGCGGTTGACTTTGAAGTACGTTATCTGTGCATCCACCTGATTCATGACCGTCTCGACAGAATCAATGTCCTTCTGGATAACTGCCTTCTCCAGTAGTTTGGTACCATCGGTGATTGCGGTTTTTGCACTGGACAGGAGTGATTGTGCTTTCGTGAAATTGGAGGTCTTTGCTGCATCGGCCTGATTGAGCAGGTTTATCGCTTCATCATATTTTGAACGAGCAACAGAGGTGGATACATTTTGAGCGGAGAGCGTCGTGATGCTCTGTAAAAGTTTTGCCGCGTCCGTTTTCGCAGCAGTAATCGATGAAGTAATCTCCGCAGGATTGATGACATTGCGTGTGATGGGATATTCACTGACTACTATCTCACCCTCCTTTTCTGTGATCTTAAGTAATACGATAGAATTTCCAGTACTTGGTGCAACAACCGCCCCCTTGAATGTTATCTGGATCTGATACGAATTTTTATCAGAGAGTACCCATTGGGAAATTAACCAGGTGCCTGTTTTGGTGGGAATTGATTGCATAGTAAAACTGGTATTTTGTTCTCCAATCCGTGTGGGAGTAAATTGTCCATTTGTCAGCATACTGGAAAACTCAAGATCATAGGCATAATTACGGGGAATGGATATGGTAAGGGTCACCGTCACCATATCATTCACTTTCAGATCACCCGAAGGGGTTACTTTCTCCCCAGATTTGGTCAGCGCTGATGAAGCCTGTATAAGTGCTGCGATGAGCACAAGGCATAATATCCATTTCATGATTCCTTTCATGCACGTCCTCACTCAAACAGTGGTTCAATCCCTTCATCGAACATAGCAGTCGGTTTTTTATCTTTTGTTTTGAGTACGTCCTCTTTCGTCTCTTTTGCGACAGCCATCAATTCCTTGATGCGGGGGGCATTCTGGACCGTAGCAAGGACCACTACTGCGGCAATATAGTGACTGTCAACCGGGTAATCTCCACCGCGGACCTCAACCCCGGAGATGTTCTCCTCCACCCAGCTCTTGGACTTCTCTACACCCTTGCGGTCCATCTCATCGGGTGGTCCCGCGAGGAGCACCAGGGCACGCTGGGCCGAAGAGTAATCACAGGGAAGGGTGAGACGGCCGAGCATTGCACGCCGTACCAAGGAGATGATTTTCGCTGATTTATCCTCTCCCAGCAGCACCCTCTCCGTCTGGTCGCGCTTGACGACCGAATCCTTAATTCTTCCTAAGAAACCCCGGCGTTGCTTGTGCTGATTGCTCACTACTTCGGTAATCGCGTACCCCACCGAGCTGATCCCGCCGCC
>JAJRCM010000034.1 GCA_028678965.1 Methanomicrobiales archaeon
ACCACCACACGCGGAGCGACGAGCATGAAATACTATGTGGTGAACACGACAGCAGAAACGGTAACCATTCTAGAAATGCTCCCTACCCAGGAGAGAGCTCATCGGTATACCACGATGATGCAGCCGTGGTTTGAGCAATCCCTCCAGATTGTACGAGCGACGGAACTGCACAATGAAGGGAAGTGGCAGATATGAAGAGCAGAACAATCATATTTTTTATTGGTTGTGCGCTCCTTGCCATGGTGGCACCCGTATGGGCAGGAACGCTCTACTTCTCTGGCGGCCCTGATCTCGGAGGAGCGATTGCTGGAACAAATGAATTTTTCCCTGGGGCAGTGACCTCGATTACCGTAGTGTTGGAAAACCGTGGCCTGATTGACGCCAAGATTGTACGCCCCGACCTCATCAGTCGAGATGAATTACCCAATACTGCTAAGCTAATTAGAGTTGGCCTTAGTGCCAGCGGTGCTCCCCTAATTGTAAAATCAGATCCACAGATGATAGGTGATCTTTCAGGAGGTAGCAGTAAAACCGTCACCTTTGACGTGAAGATCGATGAGAATGCGATGGCGGGACAGTTCACTCTTCCTTTAAAAATTGAATATACCTATTTGTATTTTGCTGAAACGGATGAGAAAGGGGAGTTCATCCAATATTACTACAAGGATGTGGAAAAAGTCCTGAACTTAATTGTTAATATAAAATCCACAGCCCGACTTGAGGTACTCCAGGTGACGACCGATCACCTCAATGTAGGTACAGAAGGCTACCTCACCCTCTCTCTGCGGAACAGCGGTAGTGTGGATGCGAAGAAAGGCGTGCTCCGCATCAGCAGGAACGGTAACAGCCCGGTGATCCCCACCGATAGCAGTGTGTATGTGGATACGTTCCCCCCCGGGAATACAACGACCGCCCGATTCAAGCTCTCCGTCTCCAGCTCAGCCGAAAGTGGTCAGACGTACCCTGTCGATCTAGTACTCACGTATAAAGATAGTGAAGGAACCATGACCACCACCGAAACGGTTACGTTCGGAGTGGCGGTAGGGGGAAAGGTCGATTTCACCGTCATTTCTCCACCACCTCAGATGGCAATCGGGGAGAAAAAGGTGATTGAGGTTGAGTACAGGAATACCGGCGCGGCAAAAGTCTTTAATGCCCAGGCAAGGCTGAGCGCGGTCGATCCTTTTACCAGCGGCGATGATACCGCGTTTCTTGGAGATATGGCACCGGGGGAATCGAAGGTCGCCGCGTTCGAGGTGAATGTTGACAGTGGTGCGACCGCGAAGGAATACGGACTCGATTCGGAGATACGGTACCGTGATGCTCTTGATAACAGCCTTATCTCCGATACCATGAAAGTCAAGATCAGTGTGAGTGAGCGGCCAGGCATACTCTCCAACCCGGTGATCCTTCTGGTTATCGTCATGGCCGCCCTTGGAATTGCGTTCGGTGTTATCAGACTCCGCAAGAGGGCTTGAACGCTCTCCTTTTTTTGAGGCACGGAGATGAGTATGCGGTCACCCTATAAGATACTGGCCGATGCAATCACTACGCGTCCGCTTCTCGTTGCGGGAGTGGTGGTGGGAGCGCTCATTGTTGCCCTGGTTGGAGCAAGCCTCATCACCATGGAGACCGGGATGGATACCTATGTCGATAAGAACACCGACCGCGGGATGCTCCTGAGTAAATATACCGACACATTCCAGTCCGACAGTATCATGGTGCTCATTGAAGCGGATGAGGTCCTGAGCCCGGAAGTACTTGCCTATGTCGACCAGCTGGAAAGTGAGTTCCGACCCCAGAGGTATATCACTGAGGTTTCAAGTATTGCTGATCTCCTACGCCAGACGAACGGAGGCACCCTACCCACTTCCTATGCAGAAGTCCGGCAGGGAATGGACCGTCTCCCCGCTTCCCTCACCTCACGGATGGTCCCCTCCCCGAGCCTCATGTTTATCGTGCTAGGATTGGAACCTGGACTCTCCCAGGATTCCCAGTTCAGCCTCCTTGATAATATGAACAGCGTGATCAGGGTCTCAGACCGACCTGCAGGGGTGACCGTCACCGTAACCGGAGAAGCAGCGTTCGGCCAGCAGATGATGGCAGAGATGGAAACCTCTATGGGTATCCTTCTCCTCGCCGCGATGATCCTGATGGTGGTCGCCGTGGGAATTTTATTTGGCCAAGTGCGCTACCGGCTTCTCTCAGTGGTGATTGTGGCCGCTGGCGTTCTGTTTACGTTTGGTATTATGGGCCTCTCAGGTATGAAGATCAGCATGGTGGTGATCGGAGCATTTCCCATTCTCATCGGGATCGGGATCGATTATGCCATCCAGTTCCACTCACGATTTGATGAAGAGGCCAGAAAATCCTCAATACCGGAAGCAGTGAAAACTACTCTTACCCGGGCGGGCCCCTCCGTTCTCTATGCGATGCTTGCCACCGCCATGGGTTTCATCGCCCTCTGGATCTCACCGGTGCCCATGATCCGCGAGTTCGGAATCGTCTGCGTCATCGGGCTCTTCTCCTGTTACCTTGCTGCATTGATCATTGTCCCTCTGATGGGATTGCTCACCAACTATCGGCCGGTAAAGGATATTGCCCATCAAAAACCGGCGAGGAATGAAAAAACGTTCATGGAGCGGTACAATGACTTTGTTGGGGCCCTTGCAGGCAAAGTGGCGAGAAACCCTGTACCGGTCATTCTTCTCTGCGGTATCATCGCGGTCATAGGGGTGCAGATGGACAGCCAGATCCTCATCAACACCGATGAGAAAACGTTTGTCCCATCTGATATGCCAGCGAAGATCCAGCTGGACAAGGTTCTTCGCACCATGGGACCAACGGGCTCCCTGCCTATCTATTTGAGGGGAGAGGGGGTGCTTACCGTTGACGGGGTGAAGTGGATGCATGAGTTCCAGAACTACGAGGAAACTCATAACAGTAAGGTCACCGGCTCCACGAGTATTGCTGACTTGATCCTGCTGTACAATGGTGGCATGCTCCCCACCACCCAGCAGGAACTTGATGATGTGCTGGGCAGGATACCGGAAG
>JAJRCM010000165.1 GCA_028678965.1 Methanomicrobiales archaeon
AGAAGAAAAATTCCGGGAACTTGTTCTTGAACGGGTCGCCCTTCTTGATGTCTATAAATAACGGGTGAAGTATGAGCTCTATCGATGCCTATGAGATTGGATATGATTTCACCTCACCCCTTTGAGGGGGGGTTAAATTCTGGATGTGCAAATTTCTGCAGGAACTGAGTTAACGTCTTGCGTGGGAGATGATGTGTCTAATTTCCGGGATGATGAGTTCTTCTACTGCAAGCTGTGCGGCGTGTGGTGATCCCGGAATACAGAACACTGCCCGAGAATTGATGATGCCTGCAATGGCCCGTGAGAGAATTGACGGAGTTCCGATCTGCTGGTAGCTTCTCCATCTGAAGAGTTCCCCGAATCCATCTATTTGTTTCTGGAGGTGGGGGCTGATTGCTTCAATGGTACAATCGTCTCTTGTCAAGCCAGTACCCCCACAAAAAATGATGCAGGTTGCTTCTTTGAGTGCTGCCTGGAGTGAGTCCTGAATACAGGAGATGTCGTCGGGAACAACGAGATAGAGAGTGATGGGGATATTATTGGTTGTTAGGAGATTTTTTATGATGGATCCACTTTCGTCAGTCTCCGGTGTTCGTGTTGATGAAACGGTGATTACCGCAGCAGTGATGATCACCGGTAGCTCGTGTCCAGGCTTCATATATGTAATATAATGATATACTGGTTAATAATTCGGTATTCCATCCCGGACCCCCTTTTTTCCACTCCAGATAGTCTATTGTTATACCAACGAATCCAATAAATCATACCGGATAATTAAATAGAAATATTTTTATATTAATAATAATATAATAACAAATGAATAATAAATTTAAATTTAATATTATTCTCCATATTAAATTGCTCCACTGGAAATGAAATGGTCCCCCCTTTAAACAATGAATTGCCCCCCAATCACAAAATTTTACCTCAATTCTAAAGTTAGTAATTTCCACAGGAAAAGGGACAGGATCCTAAGCACAAAACGATGAACTTATCAACTGGGGGGGGCATATCATGAATCTCCAGAACAGACGAGCGGAAGAAAATGCCGGGTGAGTCCGATTCATCTCTGGGCTTATTCCAGAAGTATCTAGCTAACAGGAATATATTCAAGAACCGCGAGGTTATCAGACATTCCTATCGTCCCCAGGTCCTTCCCCATAGAAAACCACAGATCAATACCATTGCTGGTATACTGGCACCCGCCCTCAAGAAAGAGACCCCCTCCAATATCTTGATCTACGGGAAGACAGGAACTGGAAAGACTGCTTCGGTCAATTTTGTGGGTTCAGAATTGGAAAAAGCTGGGGGGGAGATGGGACTTTTCTGTCGGGTGGTGCACCTCAACTGTCAGGTAATCGATACCCAGTACCGGGTTCTTGCCCAGATAGCAAAGTGTATCGAGGATATTGAAGGGAAACCGAGTGATAAAGCGAAGATTAATATCCCTTTCACTGGTTGGCCAACAGACCAGGTCTATTCCGAATTGAAAAACATGCTGGATGAGACAAAGGGTGTACTCATCATAGTCCTTGATGAGATCGATAAGCTGGTTAAAAAGAGCGGGGATGAAACTCTCTACAACCTGACCCGTATTAATTCTGATCTGATCAATGCAAAAGTCAGTATCATCGGGATCTCCAACGATTTGCGTTTCACCGATTTCCTTGATCCCCGGGTCCTCTCCTCTCTTTCCGAAGAAGAACTCGTCTTCCCACCGTATAATGCCCCCCAACTCTGTGATATTCTGGAACAGCGAGCGGGGATGGCCTTCCTGGAGGGGGTACTGGAGGAAGGCGTTATCCCGCTTTGTGCCGCCCTTGCAGCTCAGGAGCACGGAGATGCTAGAAGGGCTCTGGACCTTCTCCGGGTCTCTGGCGAACTTGCCGAACGAGAAAATACGGGAAAAGTCTCGGAGCGGCACGTGAAGATGGCCCAGGAAAAGATAGAAGCTGATAGCATGGTGGAATGCATCTCTACTCTCCCCACCCAGAGTAAAGCGGTGCTCTATGCCATGCTCCTTCTCGATCAGATGGGAAAGAAGATCTTTACCAGCGGCGAGGTGGTTCAGGTCTATCGGGAGCTTGCTCAAGCAGTTGATCTCGATATTCTCACTCCTCGGCGGATTACCGATCTCATCTCAGAACTGAATATGCTGGGGGTGATCTCCACCAGGGTTGTCAGCAGAGGGCGGTATGGGAGAACCAAGGAAATCTCCTTTGATACCAATGTAAAACAAATTTCGGGAGTCATTACTACCGATCCACGGTTGAAAGAGGAAAGCTTGATGGGGATGGATATCAACCACCTGAGAGGGTTATTCAGGTGATATAATGGATGAGAAGGATCGTATCCTGCTACAGCTGCTTGAAGAGAATGCCAGAATTCCCCTTCAGGAAATGGCAGTCATGGCAGGCCTCTCGGCACCTGAGGTGGAAGAGAGGATCCGCCAGCTCCAGGCAAGCAGGGTCATCAGAAAGTATACCACCGTGATCGACTGGGAGAAGGCGGGGGAGGAAGAGGTCTCGGCCATCATCGACCTGAAGGTTACCCCGGAACGGGACTTTGGCTATGATCGGATCGCGGAACGGATCTCCCGCTATAGACAGGTGAAATCACTGCGACTGGTCACTGGTGTGTATGATCTCCAGATCCACATTACTGGCAAAACCATGCATGACGTAGCACGGTTTGTGTCCGAGCAGATTGCACCCATGGATCATATACGGGAGACGGCGACCCACCTCATTATGAAGACGTACAAGGAGAATGGCAACTTCTTCTATGAACGGGAAGAAGGGGAACGCCTTCCATTGACCTTCTGAGGGACTCGGTATGAGGGATTTTATCTCTTCCCGTGCGAAGGGTATACCGCCGTCCGGCATACGGAAATTTTTCGATCTCATCCTCACCATGGAGGATGTCATCTCTCTTGGTGTTGGTGAGCCGGATTTTAATACCCCCTGGTCGGTCTCCGAGGCGGGCATTTATGCTATCGAACAGGGTCATACCTCATACACTTCGAATAAAGGACTCTTTCCCCTGCGCCAACTCCTTTCCAAAGACCTCAAAGAGCGGTATGGACTAACGTATGACCCGGAGTATGAGATCATTATCACCAGCGGGGTGAGCGAGGCACTGGATATAGCGCTTCGGGCAGTGGTGGAGCCAGGTGATGAGGTACTGGTTGCGGAACCATGCTATGTGGCGTATTCACCCTGTGTCACTCTTGCCGGGGGATCCCCCGTCCCCGTTCCCTGTACAGAGGATAACCTCTTCCGCCTCACTCCAGACGCTCTGATGGAACGGATCACCACGCGAAGCAAAGTGCTCGTGATGAACTTTCCTAATAATCCCACCGGTGCGGTCATGGATCGCCCGAGCCTCAAGGCTATCCGCGATATTGTGCTGGATCACGATCTCCTCCTCATCACTGATGAGGTGTATTCCGAACTAACCTACGAAGGGAAGCATACTGCGGTAGCGACGATCGATGGTCTGTGGGAAAGGACAATTACCCTGAACGGTTTCTCCAAAGCATATTCCATGACCGGCTGGCGCGTCGGCTACCTGTGTGCGCCCCGAGAGATCTGTGAGGCAGCACTCAAGATACACCAGTACGTGATGCTCTGCGCCCCTATCATGGGGCAGATGGCAGCAATCGAGGCGTTGAAGAACGGGGAGGAGGAGAAGAACCGGATGGTACGGGAGTACCGCCTGAGAAGAAATCTATTTATCGATGGACTCAACAGGATCGGCCTTACCTGCCACCTTCCGGAAGGTGCGTTTTACGCGTTTCCCTCAGTACTGGAGACCGGGCTTGATGATGTGGAATTTGCAGAACGCCTTCTATCCGAACATCAGGTAGCTGTTGTTCCTGGATCGGTCTTTGGATCTGCAGGGGCTGGCTATCTCAGATGTGCGTACGCGGTATCGCGGGAGCATCTCACCGAAGCTCTCCGACGGATGGGACTTTTTATCAGCAGCCT
>JAJRCM010000166.1 GCA_028678965.1 Methanomicrobiales archaeon
ATCACAGCGAGACCGGCCATACCAGGGCGGTGGCCGAATATGCGGCCAGGGCAACGGGTGCAACGCTCACCACGGTGAGAGATTGTGCTTCCTACAACGCCATCACCCGCTACCTGGTCGGAGCCCGCTGTGCGAGAAGGTCTGACCGGGCGACGATTGATCCTGCGGTTATCGATGTCAGTTCATATGACGGAATTGCAGTGGGTTCTCCAGTCTGGGCGTGGCATCCGACACCGGCCATCAATGCCGCAATTGCGGCGCTCCATGGGTGCGAGGGGAAAAGGGGGATTGTATTTACCACCAGTGGCGGGATGCCAGGAGAGACACTCCCCATGATGAGAGGAGCCCTCGAAGCGCGTGGGGTCCGTGTCGAGCAGATGCTTCACTTCGACCGCAAAGACCTGACGGACAATCAGAAACTTGAGGAGCTGGTGGCTGCGATTAATGCCATGAGTGGCGCATCACCGCGGTGATTGCCGCTTTCGCTGCCATAAGCTCGGTCTTTTTTAGTCTCAGCTTTCCATCGGTTCCGGTGATCTCGAGAGTGGGGCCTCCCACTTCACCGATAATATGGTGCGGCAGTCCGGTGAGGCTTGATTCATTCCGGCACGCCAGCAGGAAACGACCGTAGGTTTCAGAGAACAACCCATTCAGGAGCTCATCTTCAAGTTTGATACGGGAGAGTGGAGCAAGCTGGTTCAACGCTGCAATAAGTCCACCATGCGAGAGATCAGTGACTCCAAAAATACCACCCGATCTCACGAGAGTAGAGATCTCGGGGATTATCGCGGGGTCTGCGAGGGGCGGCGCCGGTCCACCACAACCGGTCACCGCGTCCAGCACCGAGCCCCCGAAATGCGGTCCAGTCCTCCCGATGAGCGCGAGTTCATCACCGTCCGAAGGGTATGGTGGGGGCACCGCGGGACCTTTTCCTACTATCCCGATGGAGGGGGTTGGTTTGATCTGCGTGCCGAATTCATCACTCTCATTGTACAGCGATACATTCCCTCCTACCACTGGCGTTCCCATGGTCCGTGCCATATCCCCCAGTCCCAGGACGCACTGTTCCAGCTGCCAGTTGACCTCGGCATGGACTGGACTCGCAAAATTGAGGCAGTTGATGATACACAGGGGTTCGGCTCCACAGCAGGCAAGATTGCTCGCGTTTTCAACCACCGCATTGGCAGTTCCATGATAGGGTGCAAGATAAATGTGCCGGGGGTTACAGCCGCAGGAGAGAGTGAGAGCTTCATCCCCCAATCGGATGGTGGCCGCATCTCCCCCTATGGAGACCGTTCTGAGCTGGACATCGTGATCATACTGCTCATACACCCATCCCTTTTCCGCTACATCCGGGTGTGAGAGCACACGGAGCGCAAGGTCATGGTACGAACCGTTCGGTCGGGCAAAGGTGGTCTCCGTGTGATACGGCGCCTTCTCCCAGGTGCAGAGGGGAGCTCCATGGACGAGGAGCGCCATGGGCAGGTCACACACCACCGTATCATGATAGCGGACCGTATATCGCGGTTCAGCGATAATCTCCCCGATATCACTCCACCTGAGGTCGTACTTTTCAGCGATCCTTCCTATCAATGGCACATCCTCCCGTGCTACCTCAAGAAGCATCCGCTCCTGTGATTCGGAGAGCATGATCTCGGCGGGGATCATCCCTTTCTCTCTCAGATGCACTCTGTCGGCATGTATCAGGGCACCAAAGGTGCTGGATAGCTCGCTTGATGCACCGGCCAGACCTGCGGCTCCCAGGTCCTTGCAAGCCCACACTTTGCCAGTCCCTGCCATCTCCAGCACCGCATCGATAATCAACTTCTCCGTATAGGGATCTCCGATCTGGACACTGGGCCGGTCTTCTTCAGTTGCATCCTCACTCAAATCTCGGGAGGCAAACGACGCACCCCCCAAGCCATCTCTCCCTGTTGATGACCCCACAAGAACAAGATGATTTCCCACTTTCTTTGCCCTGCCGGTGAGGTACCGGTCAGGGTGGACGATCCCGATACATACCACATTCACCAGAGGGTTTCCGGCATACCCTTCATCAAAAACCACTTCCCCCCTGACAATTGGCACACCGATACAATTGCCATAGTCTCCGATCCCTGCTACCACATGCTCGAAAAGATACCGGTTCTTCTCCCGGTTAAGGGGACCGAAGTAGAGTGGGTCCATCAGGGCAATGGGGCGGGCTCCCATAGAGACCACGTCTCGCACAATTCCCCCTACCCCCGTCGCAGATCCATGGTACGGATCAACGTAGCTGGGATGATTGTGACTCTCCATCCCTACCACAATGGCGAGATCATGAGAGAACCGGACTACGGCAGCATCATCCCCCGGCCCGAGGATGACGTCGTTTCCAGTCGTGGGGAGGGTCTTTAAGAGGGCTCTCGTAGAACGGTAGCTGCAGTGTTCGCTCCACAGGTTCTGAAAACAGGCACGCTCCACATCAGTGGGTTCTCTTCCCAGTTCTTTTCGAATGAGGGTCAGATCTTCGGGTGAAAGCATCTCAAAAAAGATAGGAGTGTCTGGTTGATAAGCGTGCCCCTGTAGGACGACTTTTTTACCCTAAGGGCGCGCATATACTACCATGCCGGAGTCGTACGAGGATCTTCTGAAACGGGCGTATGCCAACATCACCGAGATAGGAGACACCCATAAACGATTGACTATTCCTGAGGGAAAGGTGTTCGTAGAAGGAAAGACCACGGTCCTCGAAAACTTTGCGGAGATCGCGGATATTCTCAACCGGGATCCAGATCACCTCATGAAGTACCTGCTGGGTGAGCTGGGGACCGCTGGAAAGCTTGAGAGTGGGCGGGCAATATTCAACGGAAAATTCGAGCGAACATACGTCAATTCTATTCTGAAGAATTACATCGATGAGTATGTCATATGCTCGGAATGCGGAAGCCCCGACACCCATATTGGAAAGGATGGGAGGGTTGCGGTACTGCGATGCGATGCATGTGGAGGACACCGCCCGGTGAAGAAGCGGAAAGCTTCAAAACGAGAAGAGAAAGTGGCAAAATATACTGAGGGAGCAGAGATTGAGGTGGAGGTCCAGTCCATCAGCAAGCGGGGCGATGGCGTGGTGAAGGATGGACCGTACACCATGTATATTTCCGGGGGAAAACCGGGACAGAAAGTGAAGGTCAGGATCGCCCGCATCGCAGGCTCCATCATATTTACCGAACGGCTATAACCGGTCCTGAACAAAAGTATGGTGGTCAGGTAGTGCTGGCTGTGGTGACATCCTCGAGCAATTCGTCGCAATATCCCATCAATCGCTGACAGGCATCGCGGATCACCTGAACCGGATCCTTTTTACCATCGGTGGTCACGATCAATTCTGGATCTGAGTATTGAAACTCCATATTGTATTTTGCCACATCAACGGTGGGATCATGCAGGATCTCGTCGGTAAGCATATTCATAAAGGTGTGGCTCTCTCCCCGAAATCTGATACGGACCCGGTCTGGCGCGAGCTCAAGGATCTCGATATTCATAGCCTTACACTGTGGTCATCCCGTGACTATATATGTATTGGTAGGGCGATATTCCACCCGGTCAGAGGGTAAATGATTCCATGTCCTTCCCCGTACAGGGCATATCCCAAGGGATGAGGTGACTCATATGAACGCAGCGAACTGTTTTCGGGTGCAAGATGGAGGCGAGGTCACATGCTTCCCGGTAATTCATATGCTTGTTCAGATGGAGGTCGGGTGGGACAAGTGCATCGATAACCAGCAGATCGACCCCTCTCAACAGTTCCATGCTCCTAGGGGGAATATGGGCGGTAGTATCGGCGGTGAATCCAAGGGTGGCTCCGTTGGCCTCGACCCGGATTCCGTAACAGGATCCAGGAGGGTGATTAACATCAAAGAATGTGATGGTAAGACCTGGCAGATTGAATGCCTCGCGGGCTATGACGGGATGCTGTTCGAAAGAGAGAAAGGTGAAGTATGCTGCACAGTAGTTCAGTACTTCTTCCACCGCATAGACTGCTGGTGGCTTCTGCACCCGGTAAAATTCCCCATACCCCACGTAGTGGTCGTAATGACCATGCGTCCACAGGACAGCATCAATACGGGGAGACCCGGCCTGGAGCAGCTGGAGCCGGAGGTCCGGGGAGGTATCAATGAGGAGATTGAACCCATTCTCCTCCACAAGGATTGAGGTTCTCAAACGGGAGAGGTGATGGGTGAGAGCATAGCTGCACTGTGGGCAGCTGCACCCTATCTTCGGAGTGCCGATGGCATCACCCGTACCCAGCAGGGTTACTTTCATGGACTTACCTGATTTGCCGGATAGCGTTCCTGTTCCGGATCAGGGTGAGACCTTTCTCAACGTCCTGAGATTCAATACGGGACGAATCTCTGGCAAGTGAGGCTAGTACTCCCTCCTTCACCATAACGCGGAGGTCTGCACCTGAGAATCCTTCGGTTTCTGCTGCCAGTTTACCAGGGTCGCACTCGCATTCGAACTGGGAGAGGAGCCCTTTCAGAATATCCCTTCGGACCGATTCGTCAGGCAGAGTGAACTCTATGATATCATCGAACCGCCTCCATGCCGCCTCATCAAGAAGTTGGGGATGGTTCGTGGCACCAATCAGGAGCACCTGGTCCCGGACAAGGCTGACACGGTCGATGTTCTTCAATAGCATGTTCACTGCCCGCTTCATCGCACCATGATCATCGGTCACTCTGCTCTTGGCCACAAAATCAAATTCATCGATGAACAGGATGCAGGGGGCCATTTTCTTGGCAAACTGGAATATCCTGTCAATATTTTTGGAGGTCTCTCCCAGGTACTGGGAGGTAATCATAGAGAGACGGACCTCGAGGACGGGCATGTGCAGCTCATGAGAGAGGGCAAGGGCAAGAGAGGTTTTTCCGGTTCCAGGAGGTCCAACAAAAAGCAGCTTTCCTAGTTCGTAGATCCTGCGGTCACGAAGATACTCTTGGTAGCGGACCGCGGTTCTGATCTTGGCAATGGTCTCCTTCTGTGCTGATGTGCAAACGAGGGTGTCAAGGCTCTGCTCGATCTCATCGGGAGCGCTCACGATGACCAGATCAAGAGCATCCTTCAGTGCTCCATCTTGTTTGAGGACTCCCCCTAGTTTGCTGTCAAGATAGGGGCGCGAATCCTCAACCGGGGGGTTCTTCTCTCTTGATGCTGCGTAGAGTGATGGCCCGATCTTCAGTGTTTCCATGAAACAGGCAAGCGTCGGATTCTTTACCGCATACTTCTCACCGCCCATCTTGAAAAACCATCGTGCCGCAGGTTCCAGGGCACTGATGGAGAGTCGCTGCCCGAATTCCTCGTATCCAATAAAGGGATTATTCTTCAGGTGTTCATGCGCGCCTGCAATACCCAGTACCCGCTGGATCGCTCCCTCGCTCACCACCACCGGGCGCTTCACCTCCCCGGTATCTCCATTGAACCCGAATAACTTTCGGTACACGGGGGGGAGATCATTCATGTCAAGACAGGGAGTTTGGTTGTAGACCTCCGCAGTCAGAATGGCCTCAAAAAGTTGCAGAACCGGCTCTCCGGACATATGTAACATTATTTATTTCTGCGGCGTCGCGATAATAGTATCTCACCTGGTGGTCACCACACACCCTTCTTCGGTCATGATCAAGGTATGTTCGTGCTGAGAGACCAGTGAACCAGGAATATCGCGGAGCACCGGGTACTGGTGGAGGGCTTTCATGCTCACAAGGGACTGGAGAGCAATATCCAGTTTATTCCCTTGAATCCACCGCCGTGAGAAGGGGAGTCCCTTCCGGTCCCGCACCAGAGAGATGATTCGTTTGGCGGAGGGGAGCCTGACTGGCTTCACCGCAATCTGCTGGTAGATCTCCACCCGATTCCGTTCGCTGACCATACCGCTTCCGGTAGTAGCAAACGGTTCAATGGCGAACACCATCCCGTCTCTGAGAATCGATCCCCCGCTTATAGCGAGATTGGGGATGGTAGGTGGTACATGGATCGCGTAACGGTCAAGACCGTGCCCGCTCAAATTGGCGATAGGACGGAATCCCTGAGATTCGATGGTGTGCTGGATAGTAGCCCCGATCTCACCAGCTGTCACTCCTGGGTTCACAACCCTGATCGCATCCTCCAGCGCTGCCCGCGAGGCATTCACCAGCGGTCCGTGATTTCCCAGGTCAACGGTGGTG
>JAJRCM010000167.1 GCA_028678965.1 Methanomicrobiales archaeon
GCACGGAACGCTTCGCCGGGCTGCCACGGTACCGGGCAATCGAGGGGATTGCCGCGGAGGTAGGAGCGTTATACGCCGCAGGGGGGCGTCACTTCCGCTTGGGAAAGCAGCCGGATCTGCTAGTGTATGGGCGTCTGGGGGGAGCATTTCCCGCACCGGATCCAGAAAAGCTGGAAAGGCTCTTTCTCTCGATCCGCGAACAGGCTCCGTCGTTGCGCACCCTGCATATCGACAATATCAACCCCGGGACCATCGCCCGGCATGAAGATGACGCCCGCGAAGCCCTCCAGGTCATTGTGCGCTGGCATACACCGGGGGATACCGCTGCCCTGGGAATGGAGACTGCTGACCCAGAAGTGGTGCGGTCAAACAACCTGAAGGCCATGCCAGAAGAAGTCTTCAAAGCAATTAACGTGATCAACGAGGTGGGAGTGATGCGGAAGGACGGGATCCCCGAACTGCTCCCCGGCCTGAACTTTGTGACCGGCCTCGCGGGAGAGACCGCGGAGACGTATGCCCTGAACCGTCAGTTCCTCGATAGAGTCCTTGCCTCAGGGCTCCTCCTTAGGAGGGTGAATATCCGGCAGGTGATGCCCTTTGAAGGTACTCCGGCGTATGTGGATAACACCCTTGGCCAGCATATCAGGGAGTTCAGAAGCTTCAAGGACTACGTCCGGCAGCATATCGATCTCTCTATGCTCCGGAAGGTGTTTCCCGTAGGAACCGTCTTACGCGAAGTCATTATTGAGGTTGAGGGAATGCCCTCATTCGGTCGGCAGCTGGGGTCCTACCCCATTCTCGCAGGGTTCCCCCTCTTCTTGAAACGAGGAATGGTCGTTGAGGGGGTGGTGGTTGACCACGGGATGCGGTCAATAACCTGCCTCCCTCACCCCATAGCAGTAAATACCCTCCCTCCCTCGGCACTTTTGTGGCTTCCAGAGGTAGGAAAGAAGCGGGTGGCACAGATTGTCCGCCACCGCCCGATACAGAGTCTTGAAGAGTGGCGGGCATTCATCGGACCAACCCCCCTGGATGGCGCCCTCCAGTTCTAGACTTCCTGGAGCTCCATCACCTTGAGGATATCAGTCCTCGTCACAATTCCCACCAGGCGGTCTCCGTCAAGCACGGGAATCCGTCCGATCTGGAGCTCGGACATGATCTTGAAAGCGTCGGTGAGAGGAGCCTTGGGAGGAAGGGCAACAATCCGCCGGGACATCACATCTTTCACCTGGAGCGCCTCGCGATCGAGAGGAGGGCTCTTCTGGACATCGGCAAGGGTGATCATTCCCACCACCTGATCGTGCTCCACGACCGGGAATCCGAGGTGTTTTGTGGTATACATCAGCTCCACGAGGTCCATCAGCCGGGTGGAAGGGGCAACGGTCATGACCGGGCTGTGCATCACCTGCTCCATGGTGAGATCTTTCAAGAGGATATTATAGCGGACGAGCAGCGACTCCTGGTTGGCGCCGATGTAGATAAAGAAGGCGATGATGATCAGGATGGGATTGAAGACAAAGAACCCGAAGATCCCGAAAAGGATAGCGAATCCCTTGCCGATGTCAGCAGCGATCCTCGTAGCCTTGGTGAGGGGCATCTTCTTCGCCAGCCAGGCACGCAGCACCCGCCCTCCATCCATGGGGAACGCAGGGATGAGGTTGAAGGCAAAGAGCATCACGTTCAGGAGGCCGAGATACCCGAAGACAAAGATGAGGGCTCCGGCCAGCGGTCCGTCAGAAACGAAGCCGGGGATAACGATGGCTATAAAAGAGGAGAGGACACCCAGGCCAAGGCTGGTGAGGGGGCCGGCGAGGGCCATGGGGAGCTCCACCATGGGTTCTGGTACTCCTTCTTCCATGGAGGAGACGCCACCGAGGATGAGGAGGGTGATGCTGTTGATCCTGATACCCTTTTTCCTGGCAATGAGGGAGTGAGCGAGTTCATGGATGAAGACTCCCACAAAGAGACCGATGGAGACGATCGCACCCAGGAGATAGGGCATCCATCCTGCGGTGATGAGCGTCTGATCGATCTCCATGCCAAAGAGTTCGGCAAGGAGAGCGGTGGTGAGATCGATCTGGCTCCCAATGATCCAGGCAAAGAGGGGAATAACGAGAAGGAAGGTGAAATGAAGACGAATAGGAATTCCAAAAAGCGTCCCTATCTGGAATGAGCTCTTCATAAAGAAGCATTATCTTTTTAACCCTGATAGTATATAAGTTGAGAAGAGCAGAGCTCTATCACGAGGAGAAGGGATGAAGACACAGATCACTGAATTGTTCGGCCTGAGTGTGTACACTGATAAGGCGGTCTATGTGGGGGACATCGAGGACGTGGTCATTGACGTTGATGGGAAGAAGATGGACTCCATCGCGGTGGGAAACCTCAACCCGGAGTTCGTGGAAGTGAAAGGATTCCGGGGCATCAAGATCCCGTATCGGATGATCAAGAGCATCGGAGATGTGGTGGTCGTGCGCCACGTCGCCCGAGCCTTCAAGCAAGACGCAGAATAATCCAGAGATTTCTCATTTTTCTCCCCCGCTCTTTCCTCATCCTATGACCTCTCGGGAAGTGTACAGCGATATCCGATCGTTTGCTCCCATTTTTATCAGGCTTGATGGGCGGGCTTTTCACCGGCTTGCCCATATCCTGAACCTGGCGCGACCCTTCGATGAGCGGTTCAGTGAGGCGATGTGTACCGTTTGTCAGCAGCTGCTCAAAGACAGCGGGCTCTGCGGGATCCTGGCGTTCACGTTCTCAGATGAGATCAGTGTCTATCTTCCCACACTCCCCTTCAGCGGGAGAGTGGAGAAGATCGATTCTGTGGTTGCCTCCTTTGCGGCGAGCGCTCTCACCATTGCTTTAGAGCTTGATGAACCGGTCGCCTTTGATGCCCGGATCGTTCAGGCTGGTGGGGATGCGACGAAGAATTACCTGATTGAACGACAGCAGGAAGCCTGGAGGAACCATATGAATGCCTGGTGCCAGCAGGCACTCATCAATGAGGGGATGACCCCTGCCCGGGCAGCGGAGGTACTGAAGGGGAAGACCTCACCGCAGCTTCATGAGATGATGTTTGCCCGGGGCATCAACCTGGCAAAGACGCCTGCGTGGCAGCGTCGGGGGATTATGGTCTACCAGTCAGCAGAAGAGCGGCAGGGGTATGATCCGATAAAGGAAGAAAGGGTGATGGTCAGCCGCAGCGTGGTCACCATCGACCGAGACCTCCCCCTCTTTACCACACCGGAGGGACAATCGTATCTGGCGTCACGTATCGACAAGGCGTGAGAGGGCCGTCTGCACCAGCACCCCGTCGATATCCCATTCATTCTGGAGTTCCCAGGAACGGGCAAGTACAGCATCTCCCACCCCCCTGATGGTAAGGTGATTGGCCCGGACCTCTCTACCGATGGCATCAGACCATTCGCTCTTAATGAGTGAACATATACGCTCGTCATGCACCACGACCTCGGCAGCGATGAAGTCCTCCACCCGGAGATCACGCTGGCGGCGCATCTCCTGGAGACGGCGGATAATCTCCCGTGCATATCCCTCCCCTTTGAGCGCCGGAGAGAGGCGGCAGTCGACATAGACCGTGGCATCTTTCATCGGCGCTGCGAAGA
>JAJRCM010000168.1 GCA_028678965.1 Methanomicrobiales archaeon
CATATATCTAATTTTTATCGTTGTTTCAGTCACTCTACCGATAGAGGACCCCGTGATGGGATAGACAAAGAAAAGGAAGATGGGTCCTTAACCCCATATCCGTGATTTGATATCTTCTCTTCCTCCTCCAGAGCAGACCAGTACAAGTAACAGCCTACGTATTCAATTTTCACTCCTTTCCTTTGGCCGATCCCTCTTGGTAGTTCCTCCAAGGTTTTACGTATCCGGCGCTCAGTAGTGATCAGTGGTGGAGTGATGGAACTATTCGCATGTACGAAATACGGGTATGTCTATAATCCGCGTTCAGGTGATCTGTCCCAGGGTGTCCCGCCCAGCACACCCTTTGACCGGATCCCCGCAGGATGGCACTGCCCACGGTGTCATGTTAATCGGTCAAAATTTTTACCTATTGAGGGATACCGATGAAGAAGTACCAGTGTTCCGTCTGTGGCCACATCTATACCCCTGAGGAGGGTGACCCCTACGGGAACATCCCCCACGGAACCCTGTTCGAAGCACTTCCTGACAGCTGGGTCTGTCCGATCTGCGGGGCAGAGAAGTCGCTCTTCAGGGAGGTGTTGTGAGATGGTGATGCGGCAGCTTGCCGAGGGTATCTATTGGGTGGGTGCCATTGATTGGGATCGGCGACTCTTTGATGCTCTTATACCAACTCCTGAGGGAACGAGCTACAATGCCTACCTCATCCAGGGAAGTAGAAAAACCGCACTGATTGATACTGTTGACCCAAGCAAGGAGGATGAACTTCTCGCCAACCTGAAGGCGCTGAATATCCGGTCCATCGATTACATCATCCCCAACCATGCAGAGCAAGATCACTCAGGGACCATTGGACGGGTTCTGGCAACTTATCCCATGGCAAAGCTCGTCACCAATGAGAAGTGCCGGGATCTCCTGCAGCGGCTCCTGCTCCTGCCGGATGAGGTGTTTCTTTCCATACAGGATGGGGAGACTCTCGACCTCGGGAACCGGACTCTTGAGTTCCTCATCACTCCCTGGGTGCACTGGCCGGAGACGATGCTTACCTACCTGCGTGAGGATAAGATTCTCTTTCCCTGTGATTTCCTCGGATCACACTATGCTGCTTCGGACCTATTTGCACGAAACCGTCACACCATTTATGAAGCGGCGAAACGGTACTTTGCGGAGATTATGATGCCTTTCCGGGGAAGCATCCGAGGTCACCTGGAACGGCTCAGCCATTTTGAGATCCGTCTCATCGCTCCCAGCCATGGGCCCGTGTGGGATGACCCGAAATTCATCCTTGATGCCTACGCGGAGTGGACATCGGATCGCATGAAGGACGAAGTAGTCCTTGCCTATGTCTCCATGCATGGGAGCACACAACGGATGGTTGATCACCTGATTGATGCCCTCATCTCCCGTGGAGTGACGGTAAGACTGTTCAATCTCACCGTGACCGATCTTGGGGAACTCGCCAAGTCACTGGTCGATGCGGCAACTGTGGTGGTGGGGACACCCACCATTCTATTTGGTCCCCACCCCGCGGCTCTTTACGCAACGTATCTTGTCAGCGTGCTCAAGCCAAAGACCGCCTATGCCTCGATCATCGGATCCTATGGATGGGGAGGAAAAACAGTAAAAGTGATCACCGACATGCTTTCAACCACCAAGATGGAGCTCATCCCACCCGTCGTAGTCCAAGGATATCCGAAGGAGGAAGATTTCCTATCATTGAATGCCCTTGCCGATGAGATTGCGAAAAGGCACCGTGAGAATCCTCTCATCCAGAAAGGAGTGTGAATGATGACCCAGCGGTTCCAGGTATACCGGTGCCAGATCTGTGGCACGATGGTGAAGGTGGTGAGCGTGGGGAGAGGTACCCTTGTCTGCTGTGGCCAGCCCATGAAGCTTCTCGATGAGAAGCAGCAGGATTCTGGTAAGGAGAAGCATGTACCGGTCATCGAGAAGAAAGCACAGGGGATACGGGTGGTGGTGGGGGCAACCCCTCATCCCATGGAGGACCGGCATTTTATCGAATGGATTGAGGTGCGGAGTGGGCCATTCTGTGCGGTCCGGTCCCTGAAACCGGGTGAGAAACCGATGGCAGAGTTCTCCCTTACCGATCCCGCGGTAAAAATCCGGGCATACTGTACTGTTCACGGGCTGTGGACCTCCCAGGGGTGATTGGTAATTATCCAGCTCCGCGTCAGCTATGCACATGCCGCCCCGCAGCTGTAGTCAATGCAGTCGTGATTGTCTATGTCTTCCATCAACTTCAAGGAAGTAATTGCTGCATCCCCCTACCGTTTTACCCTTGGTGTGGCAGGTGACAGTGGATCTGGTAAGACTACCTTCACAACCGCTATTCGGCACATTTTCGGGAACGACCTGGTCTCCACCATCACCCTGGACGATTACCACCGTTACGATCGGACTGAACGCCGGGAACGGAGCGTAACACCACTCGCGCCGGAGGCAAACAACCTTCCGCAGCTCGCTGACCATCTCCTCGCCATGAAACGGGGAGAGACCATTATGAAACCGGTCTACAACCACCGGAGTGGGACGTTTGATCCCCCGGTTCCTTTCACCCCCAAAAAAATACTCATCCTTGAGGGATTGCACACCTTCTTCACCTCTTCCCTCCGTGAACACCTCGATTTCTGCCTTTTTGTTGACCCCGACTTGGATGTGAAACGGGAGTGGAAGATCCAACGTGATATGGAGATCCGTGGGTACCGCGAGGAGGAAGTGTTGAATGAGCTTGCTGACCGGGAACGCGACTACCAGCAGTATATTGCCCCCCAGCGCCAGTATGCTGATGCCATCATCAGGGTCTCGTACTCCACCTACGGAAAGGAGCTCGGACCGTCCCAGAATATCTACCGGGTCGCTCTCCTCCAGAGCCGGCTGGACCGGACCATACGGGAAATCGATCTCTCCATTGATCTCCTCTCTCTGCTCTCCCTTTCCGAACGTGACTTTCTTCTTGAGTTTAAGAGAGAAGTGGTCGATGGGAACGATATGGGCGCCCTCACCTTCGATGGTGAATTAAACCATGCCATAATTCGCAAACTGGAGAAGAATGTGGAGCGCCAGACCAGGGTCCACCCTATCGACATCTATGCTCATCGGAGCTATGTGACCGGGGGTGAGATCGCCCAGCTTATCCTTGCCTGGCGGATCATTAACCGCAGGATCTTCATCGGGGATGAATAATCCTTTTTTCCTCTCTCGAAGTCCCTGGCCCCCGAACTTATATCGAGAGGGGGATGCTGATATCGAGGAAGAAATAAGCGAGGATGAGAAGCACAATAAATATGATGAAAAAGTAGACGATTCTCGTGCGGCGTTTGGATCGATACAGATCTTCACCGCAGTATTTGCACCATCCGCCCCCATGGCTCCTCTCCATTCCACATTCTGGGCATACCATGACTATATCCTCTTTTTATCAGTTTTTTTCTGAATATTTTTAAAAATAGTTTATTATAACTATTATATATATTTCACTATATTTATATATCATAATATTTTTTATAGGGAATCATAAATATTTATCAAATATAGTATAAATGATAATTTTATTTTCGGATCAATCAATTACTTCTTCTCTTCCAGGTGTTCACCACCGGTCTGCTTCCTTCTCCCACCAGCTACCTAATAGTATGCCATTCTAAATCTCTATGAGATGAGACAGATCGCCCTCTATGGCAAAGGCGGCATAGGAAAATCAACCACCGCAGCCAACCTTTCTGCGGCATTCGCGGAACAGGGACACCGCGTCCTCCAGATCGGGTGTGATCCCAAACATGACAGTACCCGTATGCTGATGCATGGGGGCGGGATCCCCACCGCCCTTGACCTTGTCCGGGAACGGGGGACCAGCCCTATTGCCCCAGAAGAGGTGGTTTTTATTGGCTATAGGGGAGTACGGTGCGTGGAGGCAGGCGGTCCCGAACCGGGGGTCGGATGTGCCGGCCGGGGTATCATCGCTACCTTCCAGCTTCTGGAGAAGCTCGGTGCTCTCGAGGGTGATGTGGTGGTGTACGATGTCCTAGGTGACGTAGTCTGCGGCGGTTTTGCCATGCCCATGAGAGAGGGATACGCAGAGGAAGTATACCTGGTTACCTCAGGCGAGCTCATGTCCCTCTATGCCGCCAACAATATCTGCAAGGCAATCGCTCGGTTGGCGCAGCATGGACGGAGCCGATGTCGTCTCGGTGGTGTGATCTGTAACTCTGCGAACACCCACCGTGAGAAAGAGCTTGTGGAGCGTTTTGCCCAGGCAATCGGTTCATTTATGATCGGATTCGTCCCCCGGGACCGGATCGTGCAGCTCGCTGAACTCCATCGCCAGACGGTGGTGGAGTACGCCCCTTCATCCGACCAGGCGAATGTGTACCGCACCCTTGCTGCAGCAATCCTCAAGAACAAACAATTCACTATCCCCTCCCCTCTTGAGACTGACCGGCTGGAGGCCCTCGCGTTCGAGTATGCTTGAGAAAGTGAATTTTTCGGGTCTTTATATCTGAGTTACACTTCGCTCCTCCATTCCAAGGTTCGAACCTTTGACGTCATTCTTGCATTCCGTATCATCCTGCTCCATCCGTGTGATTAAATAACAGTATCACCAAAATTTGTGTTAGCACAACCGGATTTTCTCAATGAATGTGATCCCCCATATCACCGAATCGTTACGGCTTGAAGGTTGCACCATTCTCGGTGCTCTCTCCATTACTACCGCAATCCGTGACGCGGTGACCGTTATCCACGGCCCTTCTGGGTGCACCCAGCACAATTTTTCTCTCCTCCACGCTACATTTCTCGCAGACGGTATCGCTGCCCTTCCCCACCTCCTGTCTACCCATCTCACCGAAGATGAGATCATCTTCGGCGGAGAGGAAGTGCTGGAGACCCTCCTCAAAGATATCTCAGCACCGGGTCCGGGCTGCATTTTTGTGCTCAGCACCTGCATTGTCGATACCATCGGTGACGATACCTCAGCAGTCTGTCGAAAATCCTGGGGGGTTCCGGTAATCTACCTCCCCACCGCCGGCTTCCTGGGTGGCGGATTTAACCAGGGTCTTATCAATACCCTTATGACCCTCTCCCACAGGATCGAACCTGTTGAAAAGCAGCCTCTCACGGTGGCACTGATCGGTGAGAAGAATCTGGAATATGAGGTGGAGACGAACTATGCTGAGATCACCCGCCTTCTGAATTTATTAGGTGTTCGGGTCGAGCTCCGGTTTGTACGCGACTTGTGCTTCGCCGATATTGATCGTCTCGGTGGGGCAGCGCTCAATATCCTCCGTGAACCCCTGCTCGCACCAGTCGGGCAGATGCTCGAGTGGAAATTCGGAACCCCGTTCATCGACTGCATGCCGGAGGGTTTCTCGGGCACCCTCCGGTTTCTCGCCGAGGTAGCCCACCACCTTGATCTGGATGTTCCTCCCGCTCTTCGGAAGGAGACGGCTCACCAGGATGAGGTGTGTGCGAAGTTCGCGGACTTCAGGGGAGTTGCGGTGAATTTCGGAGCCGAACATCGCCTTTCCGGCATACCCGCCATCGATGAAGTAGTCACTACCCTCGGCCTCCAACCCACCGGTGAAGGAGTGATGCTACCCCTGCCGGTCCCTGTCCCGATCGGTACAGCGGGGATGGAACGGCTCCTGCACCGCTGGAGGAGGGTGATCCATGTCTCATTGTGAGAATCCGCTCTGGCCCTGTGCTATGACTGGAGCTGTTGCCTGTCTCGCGGGGTTTGAGGATGTGGCAGTGATCGTCCACGGGTCGAGTGGCTGTTACTTTTATCCCGCATCCCTCCTGCCCTATCCTATCTATGGATCCCACCTTCTGGAGACCGAGATTATTTTCGGGTCGGGATCACGTCTCCAGGATGTGGTCACCCGTATGCCTGGCACCCACGCTGCGGTTGCCGTGGTAACCACCTGTGTTCCCTCACTCGTGGGGGAAGATATTCATGCCCTCCTCGCTGGGGTGGGGGGAGTGCTCGTTGTGGATGCTCCGGGGTTCATCGGTCAGTTCGAGCGGGGGTGGCAGGCCGCTCAGCAGGTGCTCCCTGCACGCGTGGATCCAGAGAAGACTGGCGTAAATATCGATGGATTGAACCCTATTGATCCGTTCTACCGGGGCAATGTTCTTGAAGCCCGGCGCCTTCTCTCTCTCGCAGGGCTCTCTCCTGGCACGTTCTTTTCCTCCGATCGGTTCCAGTCCCTCTCCCAATCGGGGGCATACACCCTCTCCACCAATCCCGATCTGACCGGAACTGTGGGAACACCGGCTGGCTCTCTCCTCGGTCTGGAGGCTACCCGCCGGGCCTTCAGAACCCTCGGAGATCGGTACCCGGCAATGGATGGTGATGCTGTGGAGAAGGAGATCGCTCGTGCAGAAGAACGCATCAGCAAGGTGTGTGATAAATTTCTCCGCCGCCATAACCCTCCGGCAGTCGCCATATTCGGCTCCCGCTCCTACGCTCTTCATGCGGCCGACCTCCTCACCTACTCCCTCGATGCTTCAATCCTGTGCATAGGATCCCGAAATGGTCCGGTGCACGCTGCCTATCCGGCGGAGGAGATGACCGAGTTCCCCTCCATTAAGGAGCGTATCGAGAGGGATCATCCTGACCTGGTGCTGGGCTCCTCATACGAACAGTCGGTATGCGGTGATGCAGCCTTTGTTCCACTGACCCCGCCAATTCGGGGAAGGATCTTCCTCCATGCCCGTCCTCTTATCGGACCCGAGGGAGCTCTCCTTTTGATCGAGGAGGTGCTCAATGGCTGCCTGGACAGGATGAAGAAAAGATAGGGTGGGGAGCTTCGTAAGAATATCTCATACGCATGAACTATCCGTATCGTACCGGGGAGGAGGGGAACGGAGGCTTTCGAATTCAATCCTCATAACAAGATCCCCTTATGAAGCGGATTTTTCTTTTTTCTCTGATTAACGAATCATTCAGTTCCTGAATACTATTCCATTTCAGCCACGTATTGGGCAATAGCACGTCCTACATCGCTCGTCGATGCCTGCCCGCCAAGGTCTTTCGTGGTGATGCCTCTCGCAATGCTCCACTCCATGGCCCTGACCACCGCTTCTGCTGCCTGGTGTTCACCAAGATGATCGAGAAGCATGGACCCGGCCCAGATGGTGGCGATGGGATTTGCCACGCCCAGCCCGCGGTATTTTGGTGCGGAACCATGGATAGGTTCAAACATCGAGGTCCCCAGAGGATTGATGTTTCCTCCCGGTGCCAGGCCAAGACCGCCCTGGATCATAGCTCCCAGATCGGTGATGATGTCCCCGAACATATTGGGGGTCACCACCACGTCAAACCACTCCGGGTTCTTCACGAACCACATGGTGATGGCATCGACAAAGTTGAATTCGGTGGTGACGTCGGAATATGAGGCTGCCTCTTCGGTGAATACTTCTCGCCATAACCCGTATACCTCTGTCAGCACATTTGCCTTATCCACCGACGTGAGTTTCTTCCGCCGCTTGCGGGCGAGGTCAAACGCATACCGGATCACCCGGCGGGCTCCCTCGCGGGAGATAACGCCGATCTGGTAGGCAATCTCCTCGGCATCGGACTCGACCTCAAGGCCAAATTTCACCCGGTAGAGTTCCCGTACCACTTCCAGATCCTTCCGTTCTTTTCCCTTGAACCGGGAGCCGATTCCCACGTAGAAGTCCTCGGTGTTCTCCCGTACCACCATGAAATCAATATCTTTCGGTTTTTTATCGGCGAGCGGCGTCCTTATCCCCTCCAGCAGCCTCACCGGGCGGAGGTTGATGTACTGGTCAAAATAGAAACGGAGGGCAAGCAGGATCCCTTTCTCCAGTACCCCCGGTTTCACCCGCTCATCGCCAATAGCCCCGAAATAAATTGCCCGGCATTGGGAGAGTGCCTTCAGGTCTCTTTCAGTGAGTAGCTTCCCTGAGCGAAGGTACCGCTCGGCCCCGATATCGAACTCCTGCCACCGGATCTCAAAGCCAAACCTCTCGCCTGCGGCATCGAGCACTTTTCTCCCTTCGGCAATGATCTCCGGTCCTATCCCGTCACCGGGAATTACCGCGATACGGTGCACAGCGGAACCTCCTCCAGCTTCTTTGCATACTCCACGAGCCCGCCGGCTTCAATGATCTCCTTCAGGAACGCGGGTACCGGTTCCAGATGATACGTTTTCCCTTCAACAACTGCAATTCTCTTCAAGGTGTTGACTTCTATTTCGCTCATGTCATGAATCCCGTCCGTCTCCGCACATACGAGCGGGAGAAGCCCGGTATTGATCGCATTCCGGTAGAAAATCCTCGCGAATGATTTCGCAATCACCACCTGGACACCAGCTCCCAGCAGGGCGATGGGGGCATGCTCCCGCGATGACCCGCATCCAAAATTCCGCCCGGCGACAATAACGTCCCCTCGTGCCACTCCCATCGCAAACTCCGGACGGGTGCCTTCGAAAGCATGCTTCGCCAGTTCCATGGGGTTGTAGATGGTGAGGAACCGCCCGGGAATAATGGCATCCGTATCCACATCGTCCCCGAATTTCCAGACTTTCATCGCTCACACCCCCCTCGGGTCGGTGATAACCCCATATATAGCACTTGCTGCCGCAGTGGCAGGTGAGCAGAGATAGACCTTCGCCTCCGCACTGCCCTGCCTCCCCTTAAAATTCCGGTTGGAGGTGGAGAGGGAAACCTCTCCTGGGGCGAGGAGTCCGAACGCACCCCCCATGCACGGCCCGCAGCACGGAGCTTCCACCAGCGCTCCTGCATTAACGAACCGCTCAATGGTTCCTGCCTTCAGTGCCTTCAGGTACTCCTTCCGTGATGCCGGGATCACGATCACCCGTACCTTGGGGTCAAATGTCTCTGTCCCTGCGACCTCTGCCGCTGCTGCCAGGTCCTCAAAACGCCCGTTGGTGCAGGAACCGATGAACACCTGATCGATAGGGGTCCCCGCGACCTCCCCAACCGGGACGACATTATCCACATTGTGGGGGACTGCGACCTGCGGTTCAAGGGTGCTTACGTTGTAATCCTTGAACTCCGCGTAGGTAGCATCTGGATCACTTGCTATCTCCAGCGGTGCCATCACTCCCCGTCCTGCCAGGTACGACCGGGTCACCGTATCGGGCGGCACAATGCCCGCTTTTGCTCCCATCTCGATCGCCATGTTGCAGCAGGTCATCCGTCCCGCCATATCCATATTTTGGACGGTGTTTCCAGTGAACTCCAGTGTCTGGTAGGTTGCCCCATCAGCGCCAATATCCCCGGTGATGGCGAGGATCAGGTCCTTTGGGCTTACCCTGCGGGGAAATGTCCCCTCCACCTCTATCCTGATGCTATCGGGAACTCGGAAGTAAAGGGCTCCGAACTTGAGGGCAAACCCCATATCCGTGGATCCAATGCCGGTGGCAAATGCACCGGTGGCACCATACATGCAGGTGTGGGAGTCTGCTCCCACCACAATCTCTCCTGGGGCAGCAAGGCCCTCTTCCACCACCACTTGATGGCAGACACCCTCGCGAAGGTCACGATTGAAGATTCCCTGTTCCTCCGCGAACTTCCGCATGAAGACATGGTTCTGCGCCGCCTCAATAGAGTCGGCAGGGATCTGGTGGTCAAAGAGCATCACCACACGGTTTCGGTCAAAGACCTTTCTCCCACCCATCTCTTTGAATTTCTCAATAGCCAGCGGCCCGGTGATGTCATGGATCATCGCCCTGTCGATGGGCGCCATCACCACCTCCCCGGCAGCAACGGCCTTTCCGCAGCGGGAGGAAAAGATCTTTTCCACAATTGTTGCGCCCATGAATGATCAGTAGCTATGGGAAGGGGGAGCTATTGTAGTTTGGGGACTCAAGCGTCCTTTGGTGGCTTCATTTCCGCTTCCGGGCACTCCCTGACGGATAGAAGATCGACTTGAAAAAAGCCGCGATACCCTGCCTATCCTGTTACTTACCGCTTGATAGCCTTTTTCTTGATATAGCGCAGGGCTTTATCATCGGAAACTTCCTCCGGTCCCTTTTCACCGGTTGGTTTCTCACCCTCAGCCTCAGAGCGTTCGAGCTGATCCCGGAGATACGAGTCCCGCCACCGCGAAAGGGCGGTCTCATAGTTCAAGGCTTCGATGATCGGCTCGATCTCGCGAGCGTCCCCAATCCGTTGGAGAAGGTCTGACTCCCACTTGAGCACCTTCTCCTCATCCTTGAGAACCGTGGAGACGGGCTCCATGCGCATCACGTCCTGGATCTTCCCCAGCGACTCATCCTCTTCCCCGCGGACCCACTTACTGCGGTACTTGAATGCCTTGACCAGGGGCTGGATGCTTGTCTTGTCCCCGAGCCGCTCAATCGCCTCGATGTAGGAAGTTTCGCTGTCGTCCCACTCACCCCGCAGCGCCTGGATGAGCGGTTCGATGGCCCGTTTGTCACCGAGAAACCCCAGGGCCATTGCCGCCTCCCTTCTGACATGGCGGGACTCATCCTTCAGGCATTCGATAAGCGGTTCGATAGCCCGTTCATCAGCGAGTGTACCAAGTGCCTCCGCGGCATCCATCCGTATGTGCCAGTCGCGGTGCTGGAGGGCCCTTATCAGGCGTTCCACGTCCTTGCGCTTCTTCAATCGCTCGATATTGGGGCGGAACAGGCCAGAGAGAATTCCCATGTCGCTACCACGCTGGATTACTGTAACGTTTTCCCATGCCCCAATATAATAATTGAGCCCCCGTCCCCCGTTCCATTTCACCTTCACGTGCTCGAATGTTGTTCCCCCGCAGGTGGGGCATCCCTGGAGGAACTCGGTCGATCCCTCTTTGAAGCTCTTTTTGCAACGGGTACACTGGTGGGGCATGGAGTATGATTCCTATTCAGCAGGTCGCCATGGTGAGGCAGGCGGGTAACCTGATTGAAGAAGTTGAGGGTACGGTGATAAGGGTGTGCAATTCAATAATAGTAGATACTATCGTTCTTTGTGCGAATAAATTCCTCGATGGGATAGAGCGGATCAGTACGATTCACGATTGTTCTGATTTTTACCAGGAGCAGAACCGGTAGATAACTAACGCCTCCCCTTCGAGAGAGAGTTTTTTTACTATCTTCCCACAGAATCCCTGATGAAAAAATAACTTTTCTACTTCTTCCTCGTTCGTGAGGCTGGATACGAGAATGAGCGTCCTCCCTCTTTTCGCAAGCACCCCCCCTATCTCCCGCGCAAATCGCTCGATCACCATTCTCCCGGAGAGGCCGCCATCGAGAGCCCGCTCCAGCCAGTCATCGATCCGCTCCTCATTCGCCGTCGGGAGATACGGGGGATTGAAGACAATAAGATCAAAGTGACCTTTCAGTCCGGCCATGAGATCAGTCCTCACCACCTCAACTCCTTTCTCTCTCGCTATCCGGACTGCGTGGGGATTGATGTCGGTGGCGATGACGTGTGGGGTGATCTTCATGAGCTCCACAGCGATGTAGCCGCTGCCGGTCCCGACCTCCAGCACGCGGTCACCGGGGCGGACTTCACCAAGAGCAGCTTCCAGGAGAAAGAGGGTATCCTCACGGACGGGGTAGACCTGGTCTTCGTGGTAAAGATGAGACATTCGGGGCATGAGAAAGATTACATCATGAGTGAGTGCCAGATAACGATAAAAAAAACCTGGTCACAATCCAGGGATTAAAGGGATCAGGAATTATCCCTGTTCTGTCCCTGCATTCGCGATCACCGCAAAGTCCTCAAGCTGGAGTTCCTCCGGGCGACTGGACAGAATATCTGCAGAGAGGGCGCCGAGTATCCGTTCCAGCTGGCGATGATCGAGAGAGCCACCGAAGCTTTTAAGACCGTTTCTGACTGTTTTTCGGCGGTGGGAGAAAAGGACGCGGACCACATCGCTGTAGAATTTTCTGTCCGTGATGAAGAACCGGGGCTCGTGGGGGATGAGCCTGACAACGGTGGATCGGACCATTGGCATGGGATTGAATGCCCGGGGGGAGATATCAAAGCAGGCTTCGACATCTGCATAGGTCTGGGCCATGATGGAGAGCCTGCCACAGGCGGCGGTGCCGGGGCGGGCGACCATCCGTTCGGCAAATTCTTTCTGGTACATGAGGACTGCTTCCGTAAAACCGATGTCCAGCAGCCGGAAGGTGATTTTCGAGGAGATTGAGTAGGGAAGGTTTGCCACAACGTACTCGAACGGGGGGAGATCGCAGCAGGTTGCATCGCTTTCGATTAGGAGAAGCTGTCCCTTGTCAATCTCCGGTCCAAATCTGAGAGCGAGAGTGGTGCAGAGATGATGGTCAAGCTCTACGGCGATAACCTCTGCTCCATGGTTGAGAAGACCACGGGTGAGGATACCGGTGCCAGGGCCAATCTCGAGAACGGTATGGTCACTGACATCCAGAAGGGAGAGGATTCGCTCCACAGTCCTGGGATCGACCAGGAAGTGCTGGTCCTTCGGGGCGCTCATTTCACGGTAAACAGACGATATTTTGCCTCGGGGTCCTGGATCTCATCCATGATTCGGGCGATGATCATCTTCTCCGGGTGGGGGATGGCCTTGATCCGCTGGCTGATGTCCTCGAAAGAGGCGAAGGGCTTCCGCTCACGGGCAGCAAGGATCTCCCACATCAGTTTCTTACCAATCCCAGGAAGAAGGTGGAGCATGTGCATCCGCGGGGTGATAGAGATGGCCTTGTTGAAGAAGTCCACGAAGCGTTCTTTGTGCTCCTTCACTATCCGTTCTACAGCGAAGGGCAGCTCCAGCCTCGCAGTGGGGGTAAGGTCCCCGTACCCCACGCGACGCTTCACCCGCTCAATCTTCTCCCGCTCCTCGTCCCCGATATAGACTAGCTCGTGGGTTTTGAGGTCGGCGGATTTGGGGACCAGCTCCAGGAGCTTGAACTGCTCGATGCCCACGGCCTGGATGATCGGTTCCCGCTTGTAGATAGGCCGCGGATCATCGGAGCGCCCCTTCTGGAGCACGTCCAGTATTACCGCATACTGTTCCTTTTTCTCGGCCTTCATGGCTGCCCCTCACTGGTGTGCTGCGACCAGATCGAGAATGGCGTCCAGCTCGACACCGGTGAGCGTAAAGCGTTCCTTGGCGTAGATCGCCCGCAGCTCATCCCGGCCCCTGGGCATGATGTTGACGATGCGGTATGCGATGTCTGGTTTCATCTTCTCGAGCTTCAGGAGCTCTGCAAGAAGAGCACGTGACTGTTCGACAGACGTTTTGGAGAGGAGGCTGGCATGTTCGATACTTCGCCGCAGCTCATAGGGCATCTCTTTCCCTGAATCCCGCCGCTCCGCTTCGATCCTCATGAGCATCTCTTTCAATTCCGGGAGGGTTATCCGTTCCTCTTCTAGCTGAGCCTTTACCTTCATGCCAGTCTCACCTGCCTTTTTACCCTATTGGGCTCTCAGGTGCTGGGGGCGCGCGATAATGGTCTTGGTGGCGTCCCCATCAGTCACCTCGAGTACCCAGGCACGGCCCCGCTGCCCGATGATAGTTCCGGTCTTCCCATGGAACCTCCGGTGGGGCATGCCCTTGTGAATACTGGGCTCAATGACAACATGAACTTTCTGACCGATCTCGAACCGCTGAATCAGTCGGGTAACGGGGGGGAGCCCCCGCCGCCGCAAGTCCTTCTTCAGCAGGTATCGGGTCTTCTTTCGTGGACCATTGTGGTGTGCCATATGATATCTCCTGCCCTGTTCCGACCCTCAGGTCGTGCAGGCTGGATCAGTCCCGCCGGGGCTGTCGACATGGACGACATCGATCCGAACCACGCGTGCTGCTCTCCCCAGCGTGCTGGAGAGACTGGGGTCAGTGCGGCCTTCATCGCCGGATACCAGTTCTTTGATATAGAGGCCTGCTTCTCCGATGACATCGATTAAAAATCTGCCATCCTCGATCCCCATAACCTCGATATCGATGACGCGTCGCTCCCTGACCAGATCAGCCCGCCGGTGAACGACCCTTCGCGGGGTTCGCTGGTGTATGGTCACCCCACGGAGCTGGTCCAGTGCATCATGCAGTGATTCCAGGGATATGCTGCCGTCAACCTCGACGAGAATCCTGTACCTCTTATACGACTGTTTCGATTTAATGGTTTGCACGGTCGCGCGGTCGGAGAATTCCTCCAAGGTCACCGAGACGCGGTTCGCTTCCTTCTCGTTAATACGTCGCTCGAGTGTGGGAAGATCGACCGAGCGCATACGGGGGGAGACGACCTCCATAACAAACGGCCGGCCGCTGCCTATCATCCGGGCGTCAATATCCTCCCTCCCTGACCCGTGAAGGATGGCATCCGCTGCCTGAAAGCAAGCGACCACGTGCCTCCCAATCAGCTCCTCTACGGAATCCTGATACATCTTGCCAGTGAACTCGCAGCGCGGGCAGCCCGACCCCTGGCACTCCCGGCAGAACCAGCGGGTCTGTGGGATACCCCGCTCGTACTTGCAGTACCGGCCCCTGATGAACAAGGGGTTGACCTGCACCTCCACACTATTTCTTGCGAGTGCGAGAATTACCACAACATCGGGGCGGGTAAAGTCTACCTCTTTACCAGTGAGGAGCGCGATTCGCTTCCCCACCTCCCGGTTCATCTCTGCTTTGAGGGGTTCGGGATCGGTGAGCCCGCAGTCGCTCCATTCGAGCTCCTCGCTCTCCGCCATCAGGGGGGGCACTCGGGTTCCCACGAGGAATGTGGTGTACTCCAAACCCTCGAGTGCCGCCACCGCTCGCTCCGCCCAGCGATCGAGGTGCTGGAAGAGGTCCCCGCAGATCCAGCAGGAAGCCGTTTCATCAGTGTAGGGAGTATTTGCATGGAGAACATGGCTCACCCGGAGGGCATGACCGCGTGCATCGTTGGAGAGTCCATGTGACCGCTTGCCAAAGCACCTCCCCAGGCAGTGGTCGCAGATCGGACCATAGGAGAGTAGCTTCCCAACGAGCTCCATCAGGTCCATCCAACATCCCTCCGGTCCAGTTCATTGTGGATGAGAGTGATCACATGATCCGCATGGAGGGAGCGGGGGCTAACCGAGAACCGTGGGCAATCACCAACGAGTGCACGCTCTTCATCGGTCAGATTCAGGTGATCGCTCAGGAGGAACGTGGTGGGGATAGTAGAGATGTGCCTGAGATCTTCTCCCCCTTCATTGGCAAGGGCAATCTGGTGTTCAGTGAGAAAGGCCTCAAGCCCAGCTACCCGGATGTAGATACCTGTGGTTGACTGGCGGAACTCCCGTCCGGCAGGCAATGCGAGTGCCTTCCGGAGGAGAGCTGCGGTACTCCGCTCATCAGGATTCAGGTACCGTACCTCCTCGCCCTTGATGAGTATCGTCTTTGGGGGGACTGGTGCACCGCAAAGGATAAGGTAACACTCAACATCGCGCCGCAGCGTGTGGGAGAGGAAGAAGGCAGTCTGGACACAGCGGCAGAGCA
>JAJRCM010000035.1 GCA_028678965.1 Methanomicrobiales archaeon
AGGCTGTTACTTGTACTGGTCTGCTCTGGAGGAGGAAGAGAAGATATCAAATCACGGATATGGGGTTAAGGACCCATCTTCCTTTTCTTTGTCTATCCCATCACGGGGTCCTCTGTCGGTAGAGTGACTGAAACAACGATAAAAATTAGATATATGTTATTCTTTCTCCGGCGTTTCAGATTCCCCCTCGGTTTCGATTACCTCCTCCTCGCCACCAAGATCCCCTGCCATCTCCGCATAATCACGCTCCTCGAGAATCATCCAGACGTTCATAGCATACCGGGTGTTTCTTTCGGTCACGATCATGAGCCGGATCACCTGGGACAGGGTAAGAAGAGAGAGCCCGAAGAGGAGCCCTGCCACAAGAGAGGCAATAGCCAGCAACAGGCGTGTTGAGGGAGCATACGGGAGGGGAATTCTGCCCAGGAGGATACCCGCCGCGAGTACCAGTCCGAGGAAAATAAATACACTTCCGACAATCAGGAGAGAGGTGGAGAGACGTGCGGCACCTTGGTACCGGACGTTCCAGTCATACATATCGTACCGCCGCTTGATGGATCCTGTACCGTCCATGGACTTTTCACCGGAACAAGGTCAATCATCCCTCTTCATCTCCTTTCTGTTATGAGATTGGCGGGCACCACCTTGTCGCAGGTTGGAATGCTCGGATTATTTCTTCTTTTTCGAAATTTTTTTTCCCGTAGCACGTAACCGGGCTATCTCCTCTATCGCGCCTTGGGCACGGAGGATGAAGGTCCCGTGGCATGGTTTTGTGTAAGGGAAGATGACATCATCACCCTCTATCCCTATGACAATGGGGGGGATACCGATGATGTACACGTCGAAGATATGATACCCGGGTGGTACCTCATAATGCTCGGGAAATCGAGAGATGATAAACTCCCGGCATTCCGGGAAGGTGAGGTAAGAGGCAAGGATCTCACAATGCCGTGCCTCAACGCATCCCATGTTACCATCCTCCTGCGAGTTCGTCCAGTTTTCCCCTCAGTGGAGTGGGATTGTGAGCAGCACGCGCCACGATCTTCTCGCAGGGAAAGGTGATCTGCCCGGCGAGTTCATGTGCCTCTTCCCCGAAGACAAGGGCAATTATTTTCGCCCGGGAGATGGATGACATGGTAGCCGCATAGGAGATCCCCGACTCTTTGTGGATGAAGACAAAGCAGAGGTCGGCATCCATCCGTTTCTCGACAATTTCTGCGATGCAGTGGTCGAGGTCAAGGAGATCTCCAAGGTAGTGCCTCTCGATATCAGCTACTTCGAGAAGCATTCTCGCTGATTTCGTACCAGCGATCACCGGTCGAATGCCGTGATGCTTCAGGAGGTTCATTAAGTACAGGGCGATACTCGTCTGCACCGGGACCTCCGGACACCCCAGCACCAGAAGGGCTACCCGTCCCGTATTCTCCAGTTTCTGTGCCATCCCATCATCACTCTGTGCATAGATGTATAGGAGGAGTTCCATACAAGGGTTGTGCTCTCCACTCAGTGAGGTGCCAGATCCCCCTCCTCAAACACGATTCCTCGAACTCGTTCGGGATGGGAGTAGATGGTGAACCGATCCCCCCGGGAGAAACATATCAGGGTTACCCCATACCGTTCTGCCACACGGATACCCTGATCGGTGGAAGCAGCGCGGGAGATGACAAGCGGGATTCCTGCGTTTGCCACCTTGGTCACCATGCCTGCCGGTTGACGACCGGTGCATCCGATAATACACTTCGAACGGTCAAGCCCATGGAGGATCGCGTGGCCTACTACTTTATCGACCGTATTGTGCCGCCCGAGGTCACAACTCTTGGCGACTACCTCTCCCTTGCAGAATAGTACCGAGCAGTGCACCCCTCCGGTCTGCTGCCAGACCTCCGAGTGAATCTCTCTGGTGACACGGTACACTTGCTGGGGATCTATCACCAGGTCTGAGCTGACATACCGCGGTTCACCCTCGCATTCGATACCACCGGAAGATCCCGTTCCATGGTTCTTCATCTCGCTTAGGGGAGCATACACCCGGATCTCGGATCCCTCCACCTCCACGCGTTCCACATGGTCGGTGATTCCCTCACAGATAACAAATCCTGCTCCCAGCTCCCGGAGCTGGCCGGAGCTTGCCACCATCCGACCGAAGAGCACCCCATTGATGGAGAGCTGGAAGGTATCCTCCTTTGCGACGGTATCTTCGATATACCTCCCCCGGTCTCCCTTTACCTGCAATGCCCTATGGTGGTAGAGACTCACCGGTTCACATCCTGGTGGAGCCACTGGAGGTATGGTTCGTACCCTCCTGTGATGGGGATTACTACCATCTCAGGCACCTGGTAGGTGTGCAGTTCCTTCACCCGCTTCATCAGGGCGGTTACTTTTTCCGCTTCGGTCTTGATTATCATAAGGTCTTCCTCCTCCCTGGAGAGTGTCCCCTCCCACCTGAAGAGAGAGAGGGCCCCAATGATATTCACGCAGGCGGCATGTCCTTCACCTATCAGTGCCTGTGCAATAGTCTCCCCTGCACCCCGTGGTGCGGTGGAGAGGATGATGACCGGACTCTGGGTATTCATAGTCCGTTAGTCACCCTGTGTTTCCTTATTCCTTCGTATGAAGGGGTAAAGATGTAACGTCACGAAATATTATATGACGTCCGCGTTAACAATTGTTAATAACGGGGCATCGACGCAGAGGACGGGGGTCAACGCAGCAATGAAACTACCATGTGAACAGGGAGTGTGGTACATTCTCCCCAGTATACGGGCATGCCTGGTGTATGAACTCATGCAGCGGGGGCTTTCCCAGAGAGAGGTTGCGACTATCATGGAACTCACTCCCGCTGCTGTATGTCAATATGCGGCCAGGAAGAGGGGAGTGAAGGTGAATTTTGGCGAGAACGTGATGAGAGCAATCCAGGATCTAGCGGAGAATATGGCCGAGGAGCAGGTGCAGGATATCGCAGTACGGATGTGTGCGATCTGTATCCGGGTGAGAGAGGATTCACCACGGTGCGACAACCCCCGGTGTTTTGAGGGTAATGAACCCCAGGAATACATCGCACGATAATATCCTATCGGTTCTGAAGAGCTATCCTGGTCTAGCGTTCTCGCACTCCTATTTTATTAGAGAGAGAGTGGCAGGAAAAGGTGAGTGCTTTATCGAATGGCGATACGGTTCTCCTGAAAAAAACAATCGTTCTCCCCATCCCAACCAATAACTCGATGATCCGCTTCAAACTGATTCCACAGGTGCACTACGACTCTCGAGAATATCCCGTGCATTTTACCCGCACATCACTGGCGGCGGTGTATGAATTTAATAGCGTCCGTGAGAATTAAGCTACACAATGTATTCTTCACGACTCGGCCAGTTACCTCCGTACCTGTTTGCCCGTATCGATGAATTGAAGGAAGAACAGGAGAGAAAAGGGGTCGATATCATCGACCTGGGGATAGGGGACCCGGATCTCCCTACTCCACCCCATATTGTCGAGGCACTCTGTGTGGCAGCTCGCGATCCGGCGAATCATCACTACCCATCGTATGTGGGGATGGGTGCATTCCGCCAGGCCGTCAGCGCATGGTACCGGGGACGGTTCCAGGTATCCCTCGATCCCAACCGGGAGGTGATTGCTTTGATGGGCTCCAAGGACGGGATTGCCCACATCCCTGAGGCATTCATCAACCCCGGAGACTACGTGCTGGTGCCGGATCCAGGGTATCCGGTCTACCGGACCTCAACTCTGTTCGCTGAGGGAAGGGTCTATACCATGCCACTTACTGCCAGTAATCATTTCCTCCCGGAGCTGGATCGTATCCCCTCCCGTGTGGTGAAGAAGGCAAAGCTTATGTTCCTCAATTATCCCAACAACCCCACCGCCACCGTGGCACCTCCCTCATTTTTCAGGGAGGTGGTGGAGTTTGCCGAGGATCACAGAATCATCGTCGTCCACGATAATGCGTATTCGGAAGTCTCGTTCGATGGGTACTGTGCTCCCTCTTTCCTTGAGACACCAGGTGCCATGGAGGTAGGGGTTGAGATGCATTCTCTCTCCAAGACCTACAATATGACCGGCTGGCGGATCGGGATGGCCTGCGGGAATACGGAGATCCTTGGCGGGCTCAAGCGGGTGAAGACCAATGTGGACTCCGGGGTCTTCAACGCCGTCCAGCACGCAGGTATCGCCGCTCTGACCGGTTCCCAGGAGTGTATACGCCAGTCCTGCCGGATCTACCAGGAACGGCGGGACGCTCTGGTGCACGGGTTGCGGGATATGGGGATGGAGTGCCCCCTCCCCAGCGCGACATTCTATGTCTGGGCTCCTGTTGAGAACGGGGTTGCATTCGCCACCCGCCTGCTGGAGGAAGTAGGCGTGGTCGCTGCCCCTGGTGTCGGGTTCGGGGAATGCGGCAAACAGTACATCCGCTTTGCCATCACCCGGTCACTGGAGCGTATCCAGGAGGCCATCGATCGCATACGGAGGCTCCGATGAACCTTCCCCCTCATCTGAAAGTCAAAGATGGGCGTCTTACGATCGGGAGTATAGACTGCACGGAGCTTACGGCACGGTGGGGTACGCCCCTGTATGTGACCGATGGTGATCGCATCATCGAGCGGTACCGAACCTACGATCGCGCCCTCCGCTCCTGGTATAACGACATCCGCATTCTCTATGCCGCCAAGGCGAATGGGAATCTGGCGATTCTACACATGCTGGGGCAGGCAGGAGCCGGAGCGGATGTGTTCTCTTCCGGAGAACTGATTCTCGCCCTCCGTGCAGGGATGGCACCGGAGATGCTCCTCCTCAATGGGAGCTCGAAAAGCCCTGCCGACCTCTCCCTGGCTGTGGAGCATGGTGTGCGTATCTCGGTTGATTCTCTTGATGAGCTCGAGCTCCTGGAGTCGATTGCTGCGACCAGGGGTGCGACGGTCGAGATCTCATTCCGGGTGAACCCTGCGATTAAGGTCTCCACCCACCCCAAGATCGCTACCGGGCTCAGGACCAGTAAATTCGGAATTGCCCATGAGGAAATTCCCAGTGCCTACCGGGCCGCTCTTTCCTGTGAGCACCTGCAACCCGTTGGCATCCACTGCCATATCGGTTCACAGATTCTGGAGATGGAGCCCTTTACACGAGCAGCTGAGGTTATGGTTACGCTTGCCGCCCAGCTCACGGACATGGGAGTGCCCCTACGGTTCATCGACCTGGGAGGTGGCCTGGGGATCCCCTACCACTACGCTACTGATCCCCACCCTTCACCAACGGACTATGCCGCCGCCGTCATGCCTGTCTTCCTCCGCGGTATCAGGGAGGCGGGAATACGGCCGGCACTCTGGGTCGAACCGGGCCGGTACTTGGTGGCCGATTCAACCATCCTCCTCGCCAGAGTGAACTCAGTCAAAAAGGCCTACCGCAGATTTGTGAACGTGGATGCAGGATTTAACCTCCTTGTCCGTCCAGTGATGTATGACGCCTACCATGAGGTCATGGTCGCAACGAAAGCTGACGCTCCCGCCTCAGGGACTTCAACCATCGCCGGACCCATTTGCGAGACCGGCGACATCCTGGCATTCGACCGCGAGTTGCCCACCTGCACAAGAGGCGATCTCATTGCGGTTCTCGATGCAGGGGCGTACGGGTTTGCCATGTCGTCCCAGTACAATGCCCGCCCGAGGTGTGCGGAGCTCTTGGTAAGGAATGGATTGGTTACCGTGATGCGCCGGGCGGAGACGGTGGACGACCTGCTCGCTCCGATGACTTCCAGTACCTGAGTATACTACCTGGAGGAAGTGTGCGTTGTCCTTTCATTTTGCCCTCGTTGATGACCTGATCTCCAGGGAAGAGTTCGACGAGCGTGTTGAGAAAAAGATCGAGGAAGCAGGGGGGCTGCTGGATGATCATACTGCTGCCATGCTGGTCGTCCAGGAACTGGGTCGGAGCCACGTGAAAGTCGCTCAGATATCGAAGCGGGCGAGTGTCTGTTCATTTTTCGGCAAGGTGCTGGGATCCGAACCACCACGCGAGTTCCGGCGAAGTGATGGCACCATGGGAATGGTAGCTCGCCTTGTTCTTGGGGATGAGACCGGGCAGATTCCCGGGGTGCTATGGGATGATCGCGCGATTGGTGCCGCGGATATTGAGAACGGGGACGTGCTGGAGGTGATAGGGAAGCCTGCCCGGGCGGGAGTTAACGAGGTCCATATCCTCGATCTCCGCCCATCCACCTGTGTGATTTCCTGCAACCTCTCACCGGGAACCTCTACGGTTCAAGAGCGGGTAGAGTCGCTGGAGGCTCTTCTCATCTCACTTGATCACCCGCGGGAGTTCAACCGGAAAGATGGGAGGGTGGATCAGGTGGTTGAGGGATTAATCGGAACCGGGCAGGGAACATTCCGGCTGGTCTGTTGGGTTCCTGAGCTTGTCACTCCTCTTGCACCACCCTGCACCGTCCGAATCTCCAATGCTCGGCAGAAAGATGGCTTGCGGGGCAGGGAGTATCACCTGGATATACAGTCCGGGATCCGGCTCCATAGTGGCGAGTTCACGGTTCCCTGCACGCCCTTGAGCGAGGTCAGGGAGGAGGGGATATACTCGGTGACCGGGGTTATTATCAGTGAGGATCCACCCCGTGGATTCCTGAGGGACGGAGACGTCTCGTGGTTTAGGGCATTGACCCTCTCTGATGGAATCGTCTCCTGCCGTATGGTGCTCTGGGGGGAGAAAGCCCTCCAACCCCTCATCTCGAGCGATCGCGTCACTGCCTACCATGTTCGGGCGAAGCGGGGGAAGGGCGGGGATCTGGAACTCCAGTCGGGACGAGGAAGTGTCCTCCGCGTCCTGCCACTACCACTGGAGGAATGCATGTTTGAAGGGACTATCGTTCCCGGGCAGGCAGGCGCATGTATCGACAATGGGGTGGAACGGTATCTTTTCGAGGGAGAGTACACCCCCGCCGCTCACCTGTGGGTAGAAGGAGTTCGCCAGGGACGTCGTTTGATCCCCCTCCGGCAGAAGAACACCTGTCCGGATCGTGACGGTCTGCTGGCCCGATTGCGAACCCTTTGAGAACTCACTTTCACCCCTCACAGCGGAGCTTCTATATGCGGGAGGGGTGAAGGGAAAGTGATAACTGACGTTATGATAAGAGGTACATCGAATGGCAGAACATCCAACGGAACTTGAAGACCTTCCTGGTGTTGGCCCCTCCATAGCAGAGAAGCTGCGGGATGCGGGATTCCCCTCCATAGAGAGCATTGCTACCGCTTCCCCCGTGGATCTTGCTGAGGTGGCAGAGATAGGGGAATCGACTGCCAAGAAAATTATCCGGGCAGCCCGTGATCTGGCCGATATCGGTGGATTCAAAACAGGCAAGGACATTTTTGAGCAGAGGAAACTCGTAAAAAAATTGAAAACCCTGGTCCCGGAACTGGATGCCCTCCTGGGTGGGGGTCTGGAGACCCAGGCGATCACCGAGCTGTACGGTGAGTTCGGCTCAGGAAAAAGCCAGATTGCCCACCAGGCAGCAGTGAATGTCCAGCTGCCCGAGGACATCGGCGGGCTGAATGGCGGTACCATCTTCATCGATACCGAGAACACCTTTCGGCCGGAACGGATCGAGCAGATGGTGACCGGCCTGGGTATGGACGCGCAGGATCCGGAGGCGTTTCTCGAGAATATCCATGTAGCCCGGGCCCACACCTCGGACCACCAGATGCTTCTCATAGAGAGTGCACGGGAGCTTGCCGAGGAGCTGAAGAACAGCGAGAAACCGATCCGGCTGTTTATCGTTGATTCCCTGACCGCCCTCTTCAGGGCAGAATATGCCGGCCGGGGAACGCTCGCTTCCCGACAGCAGAAGCTGAACCGGCACATGCATGATCTCTTCAAGCTGGTGGACGAACACAACGCCGTGGCACTGGTTACCAACCAGGTGATGTCAAATCCCGCTGTCTTCTTCGGAGATCCTACCAAGCCCATCGGTGGTAACATCGTGGGACATACCGCGACGTTTCGTGTGTACCTCCGGAAGAGCAAGGGTGGCAAACGGATCGCACGACTCGTCGACAGCCCTAACCTTCCCGAGGGTGAGGCGCCGTTCATGGTGGAGCAGGCAGGACTCAAGCCGTGTTGAAAGCTCTCATCTGCGATGTGGACGGCACCATAACTGATCCCCAGCGGCGGGTACATACCCTTGCCATTGAGGCGATCCGGGATCTCGTCTCCCATGGTGTGGAAGTCGTATTGGCGAGCGGGAACACTGCTTGCTTCATGGATGCACTCTGCCGGGCGATAGGGACGTCAGGAACTTTTATTGCAGAAAATGGGGGTGTCTATCGTATCGGGTACGATACTCCTCTGCATATCGATGGGGACCAGTCATTATGCTGGGAAGCCTTCAGGATACTCGATGCTTATTACCACACAAAGGGAGTGACACTCCAGCTGTACAGCGACCGGTACCGGTTCACCGACCTTGCTTTCGCCCGGACCGTACCCGCTGATGAGGTTCGAGGGGTGCTGGGGGGTTCACCGGTCAAGGTAATCGACACCGGCTATGCCATCCATCTCCAGGTACCTGGCGTCAATAAGGGAACCGCTTTTGAGAGGCTCGCTGCTGATCTGGGTATCGGTATGGGGGAGTTTCTTGCTGTTGGCGACTCTATGAACGATATCGAGATGCTGGAGAGAGCGGGGAAGGGAGTGGCAGTGGCCAATGCCCACCTGGCTACCCGGAATGTGGCGGACTGGGTTACAGAAGGAAAGTATGGGGAAGGGTTTGTGGAGGCGATAAAAAAGTATCACTCTATTTTTTCGACAAGTACCGGTCAACCACAATGTAATCTTTGATATCCTTCACTGCCTCAAATGAGACAAACATCCGGTCACCGTCCATCCGATAGCCGTCTGTGTTAAAGTTCTGGTCAGGCTTGATGATCAGATCCACTACCTGACCAGTGTCGAGGTCTACCATAATATTTTTGAGCATGCCAATGACCATCCCGTCATTGCTCATGACTCGTTTGCGGGATAAATTGCGGGAGAATATTTTCGTCATGAATCAAGGTTGATTATTATTAATATTTAAACTATGCTAAACCCAGAGGGGATATTTTTCAGGAAAATCGGTAACGTTTCCTTTTTTGGGGGAAGCTGGAATCTAAAGTGACGGAAAGATACCAATGATATCTGAATGGGTCAGGATGCCCACCGGTTTTCCATCTTCGACCACGATGATCCTTCCAATTTTCCGCTCTTTATAGCGCTTGATAACCTCATACAATTTGGTAGTGGAGGGCACCTCCACGACATCTCTCGTCATCACCTCCTGTACCGGCGTATTGAGTAAGAGCCCGCGATCGATAGCTTGGGCGATATCGGTGAGGGTTACAATCCCCAGCAGCTGCTCTCCCTCCATGATGGGGGCTCCATGGATATGCCGGGAAGCGAAGAGCCCGATGGCGTCACGGAGGGGAGCATCCTTCTTCAGCGTGATCAGAGGGCTCTTCATAAACAGCTTGATGGGTTTCTTGGGGAGCGAGATCATCTCGGAGATGGAGATAAGGATGGACTGCTGCACCTCGTCCTTGCCGATGATCTCTCCTCGGATAATCAACTTGTTCACTGGTGTGGGTCCGATGGATATCTCATCACCTATCCGAAAGACCTTCACACTGCCAATCAGTTTGATCAGGGCATGGCACACATCAGGATGACAGAGCGTGGTAAAATCTATCTCTGCCACCCGGACTCCTTTTACCAGGTCCCCGTTGCGGTTGACGGAAACATCCGCCTCCTGCTCATAGTTCACCATGTTGAGTTCCCTATAGGCAAGAGTCGTGGGATTGTACCCTCCTTTTGGTCCCGGTACACCATCCACAAGTCCGAGAGCCTTCAGTGCCTGCATCTGGTTCCGGACCGTTCCTGGATTCCGCTTGAGTACCTCCGCGATATCCTCCCCCTTTATCGCGGTGGACTGCCGGTGGTAGAGGGCGATGAGGGTGATGAGTATCTCTTTCTGGATAAGAGATAGATCCATAATGATTAATCATCACATTTAACATAAATAAATTAGGTTGTTTTTTCGTGCAATTCGAGAAGATAAAGACGGTTCCAACAGCGGATGAGATCCTTGACCGGAGCCTGCGGCGAGCGGCAAAGAAGATGCAGCTGAAGAAGAACAAAGATAGGGCGAATGAGGAATTTGTGAGAGCGGTGGCGAGCTCCGTCCACGACCGACTCGTTCACATCATCCAGGACATTCCAATGATCGAAGATCTGCCTCCGTTCTACCGAGATATGGTCGCGATTCTTTTCGGGATTGACCGGTTTAAGAAGGCGCTCGGAGCGGTGGGGTGGGCAGCATTGCATACCAAGTTGCTCGGTTCACAGCTGGGAATAGAGATCCGCCACGCCGATGAAACCCGGGTGGTGAGGAAGCAGGCGGTTGCACGGATCGCCTCCATCGTACACCAGGTCGATGAACACCTCCATTTCCTGAACGATGCACGGAACATCCTCCGCAAATTACCAGATATCCGTGACGAATATACGGTGGTAGTAGCCGGTTATCCCAACGTGGGAAAATCCTCCCTCATCCGTCTGGTGTCTTCCGCGGAGCCGGAAATTGCCGAGTATCCGTTCACTACCAAGGGTATCATCATGGGGCATCGGAAGGTGGGGAGAGAAGCTCTCCAGTTCATCGACACCCCGGGGCTCCTCAACCGGCCCTCATCAGAGCGAAACGTGATCGAACGACAGGCGCTAAGTGCCCTGATCAACGTCGCCGATTTCGTGCTCTTCCTGCTCGATCCCAGCGAGTCATGCGGGTACCTGCTAGAAGATCAAATGGCGTTGTTGAACGAGGTCCGATCCATGATCACGGTCCCGGTTCTCGCGGTGGTGAACAAGGTGGATTTGAAGGGGCTCGAAGGATACCAATCCATGTCCACGGTGACCGGTGAAGGGATAGAGACCGTGCTCTCCCTGATCCTTACAGACCGGGCAACCAGCTCCAGGCACCTGCGACCGCACAACCAAGAAGAAAGCCCAGGATTGTCCCCGCGTTGATGGGGGGAAGGCCTGCCTGGGGTTTCCCCCGTGTTACTACCAGCAGAAGGACTGAGAGACCAACAATTGAGCCAGCAATCGCCCCCAGCGTGGGAAACGAGATCCCCACGATCCCTCTCCCAGGAAGAAAAACGTGAGCAGAGACCACGAGAATGGAGGGCATGATCAGGTCTCCCATCCCCATGATGAACGCCCCCCGCTCGCTTTCTCCAAGGGGTACACCTTCTTTGACGTACGAGTATCCTACCCGTTTGGGGACGACAAAGAGGATGGGTGTTCGCAGGGAGATCACCCCTTCCGCGAGAGTGATCATATGCTTCGTCCGGTACACGGAGATAGCATCATACACCGCCAGGAGCACCAAGAGAAGCAGGACGGGCATGATACCCAGTGAGATCCCGAAGATCGATGCAACTCCACCGGCAATCAATACGCCGAGCGTATCGATTATATACCACTCAGGATGGAAGTAGAGGAGCGCGGTG
>JAJRCM010000169.1 GCA_028678965.1 Methanomicrobiales archaeon
ATCCGGGCTGAGGCATCTGTTTTTCACGAGATTTTCCCCGTCAATTTATCAAAGGTTCCCATGACGTCACTTTCGCATGGATTTCATGTTGAATGGTGCGTGCCATGTCCTGTCTTTTTTACGGGGAGGAACATGGTGAAAGAGCGGGGGGAAAGGTTTGGGGGTTGATGTCAACTATAGTATCAATGGATCAGTTCATTATTCGGTGATGGATCCCAATCGCACTCCAAAGCATGAGTGAATAAAAATTCCTTCTCGAATCTAACAGAGAGATAGCTACATTCTTCCCAATTTCCTGAAAAATTCCTCTAGCTCCTGTTTCAATTCATTGGGAGCGACTGGTTTCTCCAGCACCTTCACCACCTCTCGGTCTGCATGTGCCCGCTCCTGATCGAGGAGTGGGCGTGCCGTGAACAGCATCACTGGGATGGTGGACCGGGATCGGTCCTCCCGCAGACGCCGTAAAAACTCCCAACCGTCAATAGGAATCATCTGGAGATCGAGCAAGATCAGGTCCGGACAATGCTGCTCCAGCCACTGGAGTGCATCAAGACCATTTCGGTAAAGCACCGGTTCATACCCGATCTTTTTCAGGATGAGATTCATCACTTCTAGGGTGGGGAGATCATCATCCACCACCATCACCTTAAAAACCATACGGAACCTCCAACGGTATGCGCACCGTAAAAATGCTCCCCTCACCCACCGTACTCTTTACCCCGATATTTCCCCCATGAAGCTGCAAGTATTTGTTGGCGATGGAGAGGGCGAGCCCCATACGATTGCACTGCCGACTCAGTTTATCTGCGTCCGCCAGGTGGAATGGTTCAAAAATGGCGTGGAGTGCACTGGGATGAATACCTATCCCATTATCCTTCACCGAGATGGCGTGAAACCCATCCTCACATCGATAATCAATCTCCACCTTCTTCGGGGGGTTGTTGAACTGAATGGCATTGGTGATAAGACTGGCGAGAACCGTATAGAGACAGTCCCGATCTGCGGTAAGAAGGACATGCGAGGGAACATTGTTGATAATCTCTGCCTCACGGTCATACTCTCCTAACCGAATAACTTCCGCGACTAACGGCTGAAGGTGCACATCAGAGAGAGTGAGGCAGAATTTTTCTGCGTAGAGGAGGCTCAGTTCCAGCATCCGGTCCACGATGTGCCGCTCACGCTCAACGTTCTCCAGGCAGATGCAAAGCATCCTTTGCGTTTCTGGAGTGAGACTGAAAGCTGCCGGATCATCAAGAATGAGGTGCAGATACCCAAGAATCGGTTGCAGCGGAGTCCGGAGTTCATGCGCTGCAGTCATCACAAAATCCTTCCGATAGTCCATCTCACGCTCGAGCTGCGTTGCTGCCTTCTTCTCCCGTTCCTGCTCGGTGATGTCGTGGCTCACCCCAAGTAACTCAGTTACTTCACCCCTAGAATCGAGCAACGGGAGGAGGTGGGTGGAGAAGATCAGATCCTCCCCTTTGATGTGAACCCGTGACTGGTAGAGGAGAGGTCGTCTGGTAGAGAAGACCTCACGATACCGCGCCATCTCTTTTTTAGCAATTCCTTCCGGGTACAGGTTATAAACAGTACCCCCAATCAAGCTGGCCGGATCAATTCCGTAATCCCGAGCACGGCGCCAGAAGAAGTGGGTGAAACGGGCATCCCGGTCCATAACGAACATTGGATCGGGAGTGAGCGTGAGGAGCTCTGACAATGCCTCAACTTTCTTGTTCTCCCTATTATTCAACGGAAGAAAGGTGCAGGAAAAGATTGAACCTTCGATCAATGGTGCAATTGAAAGAAGAACCGGGATCGATGATCCATGGGGGAGTATTAATTCAGCAGTACTCACTATAGTCGTGGACCTCTGTTCTAGACCTCGGATCTGCTTTTCGACAGCGTCGGGGTGGCGCGTATAGCTAAGAAATACCCGGCCGATCAGCTCTTCAGGCTTTCGCCCAAGGAACATACAGGCTGACCGATTGAGGTCCACAATTGTGAGTTCCTGCCATTCGATGAGTAGAATTCCTGCACCAGATGATTCAAAGATACGTTGATAGGTCTGATTGATATCTCTCTCCCCCGTTACAAGAAGAACACCGGTGCGAAAGGGCGATCCTTCCCTACCCCGCGGTGTCATCCACGTAGAACAATCAATAACCCATGAAAAAAAGGTTGCGATTGATCAGACAGGGTAAATAAGCGTAGGGGGTTCGGGAGAAATACCTAGGATCGATCCAATAAGCGCCAGCACCGGACCCACCAAGTGCAGGACGCATCCGTCCCTGCTGATCGATCCATAGAGAATGGTACACCACTGTTCTGCACTTCAGGAGTCATATTGCTGGTTCGTACGGATATCAAAGATGCCTCAATAATCTTCCTTAAGGGTCGTGGTCGTGGGACAGGTCTACCGAAAGGTGAGGTGCGGGTGATTGATAAGGGGGGAATCATTAATTTCATTCCACAACCCATGCTGTGAGAGATGAGAATTCGCGGGATCCGAGGGGATCTGCTCCATGCACTCCTCGCCATGGGGGCAAACTGGCACCCCGATGAATTTGCTGCCCTGCTGAAAGAAGAGGATGGCGTCATCGCTGAGCTCGATCTCCTTCCTGGTACCATTGGAGGGAGAGGCCACACCACCATGCACCTTGAGATGATGCCGCTTGATACCCATCTTGCAGGAAGCGCCCATAGTCATCCCAATGGCCTCCTCCATCCTTCCTCCGCAGACCTTACCTTCTTCCCCCGTGCGGGACGGTATCATCTCATCGTGGGGTATCCCTACCGTCACCAGGACTGGCGCTGCTTCACTTCCGATGGAAGTGAAGTCCCCCTGGAGGTGATTGAATGAAGCGGATCGTCGCCACTGGCACCTTCGATATCCTTCACCCGGGGCACCTCTACTATCTCGACCAGTCCCGTCTGCTTGGTGATGAGCTCCACGTTATCGTAGCCCGGGATGTGAATGTTCGGCATAAACCACCCCCCATTATTCCTGAAGAACAGCGCCTGAAGATGGTGCGTGGATTGAGGCCCGTGGATCAGGCGCGGCTCGGGGATCTTACTGATATGTTTCGGCCTATCGAGGAGATACAGCCGGCGGTTATCACCCTTGGATACAACCAGCATTTCGATGAGGTAAAATTGGCTCAGTCACTCAAAGCACGGGGAATCTCATGTGAGGTGGTGCGGATTGCACAGTATACTGGAGATGAGTATTGCAGCTCCCGTGCAATCGTTGATCAGATCCTTGCTCAACGGTGCAGAACTTCCAATGATCCCTCCTCACAGAGAACGTAACACCTTCCAGATACTGTTTCGCTCCACCAGCAGCCAGTACGTTTTCAGGAGATGTTCGTGCGCCTTGTACTCCGGCCAGTATGAGGCCAGTATGTCCCGGAATGTTGGGGAGTGGTTCCGCTCCCTCAGATGAACTACCTCGTGAAAAATCACATAGTCCCGGACCGGTGGGGGGAGTGCGAGCAGAGCGAGATTGAAGTTCAGCATACCATGACCGGAGCAGCTCCCCCATTTTGTACGCTGTGTCCGGATGCAGATACCATGGGGTTTCATTCCACAATGTGTTGAGAACCGCAGAACCTTTTCTTCCAGCTCTGTGCGTAATGAGGTGGTGAGGAGCTGTTTCAGGTGTCCCGGCGTATCATAGGTCACCACCCCGGAGTTAGAACGTGGGAGGGAACAGGCGGGTGCGCAGGTGACCGAATGGAAGCACCCATCAAGAAGGAACATATCATCGAATTTCCCATAATGCTCCTCGATGTGTGTGAGTTCTCGCAATTTTTTCTCGATCCATCCCCTTTTTTCTCGGATGAATGGTTCAATATCTACGTCATGAGGTGCGATCACAAGGATGGTGCGATCAGGAAGGATCTGAAGCCGGAGGGTCCTTCCCGAGGTGCGGACCTCACGGATGAGATGATCCATTCGTTCACCTCTTCCCTGAAGATACAGACATCGATGTACACTATCTCCCTGAAATGACTTGCCCTTTTTGTTGTGACGGCAAAGCACTCATTTTCTTAATCCCTCATAAGATACCCCACGTTCCCTCAAGCATACCCTTCAACAACCTCTACAATCCCGGTATTTCGAGGAGGATATTAAGGGTACTGCTTCGTGGAGTACCATGGTGCGAATGCTCCCCAGTATACGAAAGGATAAATCAGAAAAATCTCAAGTACCTCCCAAGGGAGAGTACATGCTTATCCAGAAGATCCGGGTTACCAATTTTAAAACATTCAGGGGGATGGAGATTACCCTCGACGGTTTGAGCGTGATCATCGGGACCAATGCCGCTGGAAAATCGAATTTCATCGGTATCCTGCGATTCATCCGTGATATTGCGGAGAATGGACTCGAGAATGCCATTGCCCTTCAGGGGGGAAGGGAGTTTATCCAGAATATCCATGTCACGGTACCAGCCCCCCTTTCCATGGAATTCCAGATCGACTTTGGTCAGGAGCCGGTCACCCTCACCTTCTGTGAGGACCGGTCACAGACTATCGAAGCTACCGTGAGGTCCTGCACCTACCGGGTTAGTCTCTCTTTCGATGAACGGAGGCCTGCAATCAGTGAGGAGGAGATCAGGGCGGCGGCTGAATTCCTCTCCTGCAGTCCCGACCATACGGGGTGTTCTCTCGGTAAGGGAACGATTATGCTTCGCCGGAATCTCGATGGTACACCCCATACCGAGATCTCCCCTGCATCAATCCAGTCAAAAATACAGTTCGGGACTGTGATTCCCCGTCCCCTGCCACCACACCACGCTATCCTAGAACAACCGGTCTTTTTCCCCCCACTCTCCCCGCTCACGTTCCAGGTAGCCCACCTCTTCCGATCGATATCCATTTTTGATCTCGACCCGGCACTCGCCAAGCGAGCATCAATGGTGACCGGCATGTCAAGCCTCTCCGCTGATGGTGGCAATCTCCCCATTACCCTGAAGCATATTCTGGAGGATCCTGCCGCAAAGCGACGGATGCTTCTCCTGCTCGCGGAACTACTTCCCTTCGTTGAAGATATCTCGGTAGAGTATCTGGGAGACCGGTCGCTGGTCACCTCAATGAGAGAGACCTATGCTCCACAGGTGTCTCTTCCCGCACCTTTCCTCTCGGATGGAACAATCCAGATGATCGCTATCATAGTTGCTCTGTACTTTGAAGAGCGATCCCCCCTCATCTTTGAGGAGCCGGGGAGGAACATCCACCCTTACCTGATCTCAAAGGTGATCGATATGATGAAGGATGTGGCAGGGAAAGGTCTTCGCCAGATCATTCTCACCACCCACAATCCCGAGATCGTCAAGTATGCGGGAGTGGAGCACATCATCCTGCTGAGACGGGACGAAGAGGGCTACTCTCTCCTCTCCCGGCCCCAGGAACACCATGAGATCCGAGCGTTCCTTGAGACTATGGGGATCGAGGAGTTGTACACTCAGAACCTTCTCTCGTGATCAGTATGTCGAAGGGATCGCTCTACGTGCTGGTTGAGGGGAATGATGACGAACGTTTCTTCAATACAGTTCTTAAACCGCGCCTCCTTCAGCACTACCGGGTGATTAAGTTCTGGAAATATGCACGAGAGAGACGACGGAGGACTATCAAGTTCCTCAGAGCATTGAAGGACATGGAGGCCGCGTTCATTTTTGTTCGGGACATCGATTCCGCTCCCTCCATCGGGGTGAAGAAACGGGAGATAGGTGTATGTTACGACCATATGATTCCGGAGAGCGCCATGGCTATTGTGGTAATGGAGATAGAGAGCTGGTATCTCGCCGGACACGCGGATAAGTTTCTTGACGAAATGGGGATCTGGTTCCCGCTCCCCACCACCGATACGCTCACCAAAGAAGAGTTCAACCGGTTGATACCGGTACATATGTCCCGTATCGAGTTCATGAGTGAATGCCTGAAGCACTTCGCGATTGAACGAGGGGTAGTCCGCAATGCTTCGTTCCGTTATTTCATGCAGCATTGGCTGAACGGAGAGGTGTGAGC
>JAJRCM010000036.1 GCA_028678965.1 Methanomicrobiales archaeon
TGCTGCCCGTCGCACGAGTTCGATGGGAAGCATCTCGCCGTCGGAGAGCAGAGTGTGGACATGGAGATCGTACAGCCCGGCCATTATCTCCTCTCCATCCGCTGTGCCACTCGTTTCAGAAGGATCTCTTTACTCTCCTTCCACTCAACCACAAGCCTACCCTCCTTTCGCATCCAGAATGCGGGGTGATGTTTCTCCTCCACCCGACAGGTCAAACCATTCTTTTTTACTGCCCGCTCCAGGTCGGCCAGTGAGGGATTGGGCACCCCCATCGCCCGCGGGACCCGTCTCCCCTGGTTACGACGGAGCTCGGTATTGAAATAGCAGGGGTACAGGATGCGCTCGCCCTTCATCCCTGTACCATGGGGGCTATACGTATAAACTGATTCACATCCCATAGGTACGTACATGCACCACGTGGATATCCACCTCGAAAAAGACATCTATGCGGCCAACAACCGTATCGCCAAGGCAAACGCCGACCTGTTCAGGAAGCATGGGGTCCGGGCGTACGATCTCCTTGGCGCTATCGGCTCAGGAAAGACCGCGTTTATCGAACGGGCGGTCCCCATCCTGAAAGAACGGGGACTCCGCGCAGGCGCCATCGCAGGCGATGTGTATGGCGATGATGACTACCGCCGGCTCATCGCACTGGGGATTCCCGCGGCAAACGTGAACACAGGAAAGGAGTGCCATCTCGATGCACACCTGGTCCAGCACGGCCTGGAGCACCTTCCGCTGGCTACCATCGATGTGCTTTTTATCGAGAATGTGGGAAACATGGTCTGCCCCACTGATTTTCTTCTCGGGGCGGAGAAACGGATCATGGTGGTGAGTGCGACCGAAGGTGATGACGTGGTGAACAAACACCCCATGATGGTCCGTGGGTGCAGCATCGGAGTGATCAACAAAGTGGATCTTGCTCCCCTGGTGGGAGCCGACCTCAAGCGGATGGAAGACGACATGTACCGCTATAACCCGGTGATCAGTGTGTATAAGACCAACTTGAAGACCGGTGAAGGCGTTCCTGCCCTCCTCGATGCCATCCTGCGATGAGAGAAGTTGTTAAATAGATTTAGAGGTAATAGATGATGCACTTTCGTGACGACGAGAGCAGACTGGGGTGATTGTATACTCTGGCAGGGAAGATCCATACGGCGTTCAACGGGTGGACGAATCCACCCCGCTCGGGGAAAAAAGGCCTTTGAGATTGGCAGGGCATCAGCGGATACCACTATCGGTCCGTCCCACTGTTCCATCATTCGCACCTTCGGGGGCAACTGCAAGGTGCGTGCCTTACGCATGAACGTAGCGAGCGTGAGTGACCCGAAGACCGGTGTCACCAGAAAAGCGATGATCGAGACCGTGATCGAGAACCGGGCAGATCCCAACTATGTCCGCCGGAATATCCTCACCAGGGGTGCCATTATCAAGACTGACCTCGGCAAAGCCCGTGTTGTGAACCGCCCAGGCCAGAGCGGTGTTATTAACGCCGTCCTCATCGAATAAGCACCACATCCTTTTTTAGGTTCGCCGTACCTCATTACCTAGTAATGCGAACTGTATACCACCGTTTTCCGACCAGCTTCGATCTGGATTTTGAGATCCTCCGCCCCTTCAGTGACGTGCTCCGATGCCTCCGGACCATGCACGAGAAGCATACCACCAGCCGGAAAGGTATCGATCTCATCAAGTGCCAGACCATCGTACATGTCGCCCACAACAAAACCACCTTCGAGCCGGTGAACCATCTCCCTCCCATTGAGGATACGGTCACCGAGATGGCCGATTTTCGCCTGATCATCCGCGAGACCCGTCTCACCCCCAAGGACCGGGTACCGGTCTCAGAGAACATCTTTCTCCTCCGCGTGGCTGACAAGGGCCGCACAACCGAGGTCACTGTCGCAAAAGAGGGTTCGCACGGGGACATGGACGCAATGGATGTCCGGGAGCTCCTGAAGGGTGCCTGTTCGTGAGCTTCGAAATCACCATTGCTGCACCGTTCAAACATACGAGGAAGGATCGCCTCCAGAAGAACGATTTCATCTTTTACCTGGCTCTGGACCGCAAGTGGATGAGCCGGGAGCAGGCCACCTGGCTCATTGACCGTGGGGTGGATCGGGGCCTCCTCACCTTCAACGATGGCTGGCTTACCCCCCACTTTGATATCACCTCCATCACCATTCCCCTCGGGTACCGTCCCCCTCCTGATATTTTCCAGGAGGAAGAACCTCACCAGGCGCTTCTCAGGCGGATCGCTGACACCACCGGCCGTCCCCTGACCGATATCACCAGTGAAGTGAACCAGCTGATCCATGACCGGTTCGATGGCCACATCAGGATCGAAGCAGCTGCGGCACTGGTGGCGCGAAAATACCGCATCCCCATGGATGACCTGCTGCCCCAGTTGAAGGGAATGCTAGCCAAAAAGAAGTAAGCGGGTGATGGAGTAAGAATCCAATTATTCTTCTTATTAAGACGTAGCATAGACAAAAAACTTCGATCAGTCTCTTCCCTCTAAGGCAAGGGAGAGAGTGAGGGGAGGACGATTGTTTGCGATGCAAACGGAAGTCTCTCATCGCAGAACGATGGGGGGATCTCCCCCCTCTACTTGAGTCGGTGAAGACTCCGGTTCCGTTCCGAAACCTCCGTCCTCCCGTTCCCACTCCCAAACAGGATTATCTTCCGCGATGAGGGTCGTGCGATAATAGGAATATCTTGATGGAGAA